>DATKAS010000490.1:0-8378 GCA_035497855.1 Acidimicrobiales bacterium | reverse complement strand
GATCGCGGTCGACACCGACGACGGGGAGTAGCTGCACGCGTTGGCATTGCTGTTCCCGGCTGCGATCGCGTAGGTCACGCCCGCAGTGATCGACTTCGTGACAGCTGAGTTCAGCGCGCTCGAGTAGCTGCCGCCGAGGCTCATGTTCGCGACGGCCGGCTTGATGGCGTGGGCCGTGACCCAGTCGATGCCCGCGATGACCTGGGTGTAGGTGCCGGAGCCACCGCAGTCGAGGACCCGGACCGCGACGAGCTGCACGTTCTTCGCGACACCGTAGGTCGAGCCACCGACGGTGCCCGCAACGTGCGTGCCGTGCCCGTTGCAGTCCTGGCCGTTCTGGCCGTCACCGATCTCGTCGACGCCGACGCTGGCCCGTCCGCCGAAGTCGACGTTCGACGTGCGGATACCTGTGTCGATGATGTAGGCGTGCACCGACGAGCCGGTCGCGTTGTAGCTGTACGAGTTGTCGAGCGGCAGATCGCGCTGATCGATGCGATCGAGCCCCCATGAAGGCGTCGGCGACTGCGTGTTCAGCGCGTGGACGTACCCGTCCTGCTCGACGGACGCGACCCGCGGGTCGCGCGCGAGCGCCTCCGCCTGCGCATCGGTCATCCGCACGGTGAAGCCCGTGAGCGCGCTCTGGAACGTCTGCAGGAGCCGTCCGCCGTGTGCGCCGCTCAGCAGGTTCGCCAAGCCGGGTACGTCGTTCGTCGCGCGCAGGGTGACGATGTACTGCCCGGCGACGGGGTTGTCGGGCCTTCCGATGAGGTCAGGCCCTCCCGCTCCCAACCCGCCCGCTGCTCCCGCCGCGGTGGTGCCGAACGTCAGCAACGCGACGGTCACGAGCGCGACGAAGGGGACGAACGCCTTGCGTCCAGTGGCCATGAGCTTCCCGCCTTCCTGCCCTGAGACCGCTACCCCGACGGCCACCAGTGCTCACCAGTGTACGTACGCCTATCGGCCGGGGAAATGACGTGCGCACCCTCCACAGCGTTCTCTATATTTCAGTTGACACTTACGTAAGAGATGACTTAAATAGTGTCCGTGGACGCGGCCCTCAAGGCGCTCGCCGAACCTCGGCGGCGCGAGATCCTCAGGCTCGTCTGGTCGCAAGAGCGACCCGCGACGGAGATCGCCGATCACTTCCGCGAGGTCAGTCGCTCGGCGATCTCTCAGCATCTCGGCGTCCTCAAGGAGGCCGGCCTCGTGTTCGAACGCCGTGACGGCACGCGTCGGCTCTACCGGGCCGACCGCGACGAGATGAAGAAGCTCCGTGCATTCCTCGACGACTACTGGACCACCGGGCTGGAGCGACTGCGAGACGTCGCCGAGGCCGCCCAGCGAAAGAAGGAGACCAAGTGATGGCAGAGCTCGTGCGTGAGATCGTGGTCGACGCCACGCCAGAGACCATCTGGCCGTTCCTCACGGAAGCCGACAAGCACGTCCAATGGGAAGGGACGGTCGCCGAGATCGATCCGCGTCCTGGCGGGGTCTATCGCGTGCTGGTCGCCGGGCAGTTCCAAGGCGCCGGGACCTATGTCGAAGTCGTGCCACTGCAGAAGGTCGTGTTCACGTTCGGGTGGGAGCAGGAAGGCAACCCGATCACCCCGGGCTCGACGACCGTCGAGATCACCCTCCATCCCGAGGGCACGAAGACGCGCGTTCGGCTCGTGCACAGCGGTCTCCCCGACGATGCGATCAGCGACCACGAAAGCGGTTGGGGGCACTACCTCGATCGTCTGGCGATTCGTGCGGCAGGCGGCAACCCCGGACCGGACGTGTCGCCGAGCAGCGAGTGACGTTCAGCGCAAGGCGAGGTCGAGCACGCGCTCCAGCAGATCGTCGGTGATCGGCAGGTTGTACACGGCGTGATGCCAGAGGAACGCGGGAAGCGCCTCCGCGATCAAGTCGACGTCCGCACCTGGCCGCAGCTCCCCGCGGGCGGCCGCCGCAGCGACGAGCGCACGCACATGCTCTCGCTTGCGCCCGATGATCGATCGGTTGAACTCCTCCCCGAGGTCGGGGTGGCGGACCCGCTCCATGGCGAAGGTCGTGAGCAGCTTCGCGTTCTCCCCGCGGAGTGCGCTCGCGAGCGGTTGCATCATCGTGAGCAGGTCGGCCCGAAGGTCGCCGGTATCAGGCGCGAAATCCTCGATAGCGGTGCCGTCCCGGATCGCCTCGACGACGAGATGCGCCTTCGACGTGTAGCGGCGATAGATGGTGGCCTTCCCGACACCGGCGCGCGCAGCGATCCCTTCGACGCTCACGCCCGCGTACCCCTCCTCCGCGAAGACCTCTCGGGTCGCGCGCAGGATCGCCTCGTCGCACGCGGGGTCACGAGGACGACCCGTACGGCGGACGTCGGACTCGCTGACGCTCACCCGGTCACCCCCACGGGCAGCGGCTCGAGGTCGAGCTCGGGCGCGGTCGACGGCAGATGGATCTCGTCGCGGGCACGGGCGGGAAGGAAGATGGCCACGCCGACCGCGGCGAGCAGCGTGATGACCGCCGCGAGCAAGCCGATGACGTGGAGGCCGGAGACGAAGCTCTCGTTCGCGGCCGACACGATCTGCCCGCGGAACGGCTGCGCGGCCGGCGAGCGTGCGGCCAGCACGAGGGCTTGGCTCACGTTGTTCTTCACCTGCGCGAACAGCGCCTCCGGGAGCACGCCACCGATCTTGTCGGTCATCGCGCTCGCGAAGTGGCTCGCCATGAGGGAGCCGAACACTGCGACACCGATCGCACCACCCATCTGACGCGTCGTGTCGTTGACCGCGGAGCCGACTCCCGCCTTGGCCTTCGGCAGCGATCCCATGATCGAGTCGGTGCACGGTGCCATCACGTTCGCCATGCCGACCGCCATGAGCATCATGACGAGCACGACGTGAAGCGTGCTGCTGTTCGGCTGGAAGGTGGAGAAGAGCACGAACGACATCGCGACGATGGTGAGCCCGACGGCGACCACCTTCTTGTTCCCGAACCGGCGCACCCAGATCGGTGACATCGGCGCGAGGACCATCAGCGTCATCGCCTGCGGCAGCAGGACCGCGCCGGCCTTCACCGTCGAGTAGCCGAGGACACCCTGCAGGTACTGGGTGATGAGGAACAACGAGCCGAACATCGAGAGGAACACCAGGGTGATCGCGCCACTCGCAGCACTGAACCTCGGGTTCTCGAAGAAGCGCATGTCGAGCATCGGATGGCTCGACTTCAGCTCCCACAAGAGGAAGCCCGCGAGAACCGCGAACCCGATGACGAAGCCGGCGACGATCTCAGGCGAGGTCCACCCGCGGGTAGGGGCCTCGATGACCGACCACAGGATCGTGCCGAGTGCCGCGATGGAGAGCACCGCGCCGACCGGGTCGAGCGCGGTGTGGCTCGGGTCCTTCGACTCGGGGACGAGCCAGTAGCCGAGCACCAGGCCGGCGATCACGATCGGCACGTTCACGATGAAGATCGATCCCCACCAGAAGTGCTCGAGGAGGATGCCACCAGTGATCGGTCCGATGCCGATGCCGAGTGCGGACACGCCCGCCCAGATGCCGATCGCCTTGCCTCGCTCGGTCGGGTTCGTGAAGACGTTGGTGATGATCGAGAGGGTGGCGGGCATGATGAACGCCGCGCCGATGCCCATGAGCGAGCGGGTGAAGATCAGCATCGTCGCGGACGTCGCCATGGCCGAGAGCAGTGATCCGAGACCGAAGATCGAGAGGCCGATCGCGAGGAAGCGGTAGCGCCCGAACCGATCACCCAGGCTGCCCGCGGTCAGCAGCAGGCCCGCGAACACGAGGGTGTAGGAGTCCACGATCCACTGCAGCTGGCTCGTAGTGGCCCCGAGGCCGCCTTCGTTGGTCGCGTGCGCCATCGTCGGCAGGGCGACGTTGAGGATCGTGTTGTCGAGGACGATCACGATGAGGCTGATGCAAAGGACGAGGAGGGTCAGCCACCGACGGCGGTACACCACATCGGGATCTCGGAGAGCAGCGCGCATTCCAACGTTTCTAACCGGCAGCGAATCGAAACGCAACCGTCTCGTTAATGACCTGTGTCACGTCGACAGAGCCGGAGTGCCGAACTTCGCGTCGTGACCGCTCTCTTTCTACGTCGCGTCCAAGGGAGCGAAGCGCGGAGGGCGGCGTTCGACAAACGAGAGCACGCCCTCGGTCGAATCGGGATGGTCGAGCGACGCCTGCACGTGCTTGTCCGCACCTCGCAGCGCCTCGGCGATCGGGAGGCCGGCGTCGCCGTACAGCTGGCGCTTCATCACGGCCATCGAGCGTGGTGACACGTTGGCGGCGAGGTCGTCGACGTAGGACCGCACCTCGTCGAGCAACGTGTCGTCGGGCACGAGGCGATCCACGAACCCGATGCGGTACGCCTCGTCTGCAGTGATCCGCCGCGCGCTCCACATGAGGTCGAGCGCGCGGTTGAGGCCGACGAGGCGGGGGAGGAGCCAGCTCGTGCCGTGCTCGGCGACGAGCCCACGGCGCGAGAACGCCGTCGTGAAGCTCGCGCTCGTGCCCGCGAAGCGAAGATCGCACATCATGGCCAGCACGAAGCCGCCACCGGCAGCGACGCCGTTGACCGCGGCGATCACGGGCTTCGGGACGCGCAGGAGATGGCTGAACAGCGCAGGCAGCTCGTCGGGGTCGGCGCTCGGCTGCGTGCGGCCCGCGGGATCGCCCGAGGCCGAGCGAGTCAGATCGCTCGCGTCGAGGCCGGCGCTGAAGCCACGGCCGTTGCCCGTGATCGCGATCGCCACGACGTTCGGATCCGCCGCGGCTGCGTCGACGACAGACCGGATCTCGCCGACCATCGCGAACGTGAAGGCGTTCAGCTTCTCCGGACGATCGAGACGCACGAGACCGAGCGGTCCTTCGACCTCGTAGACGACCTGCACGGGTCCATTGTTGCTCAGCCTTCGAGACGCTTCTCGATCGCGTCGAGACGGCGGACGATGTCGTCGAGCGACGGCTGCGGCGCCTCGGCCGACGCGGTCGAGCCTTGCTCCTTCGCGTGCACGAACCCCGACAACGCGCTCACGACGGCACGCCGCGCGTTGCGGACGTCGACGCCCATGCGAGCGAGGACCTGCGCGCCCGCCGTGTCCTCGGTCGCGAGCACGCCGAGGAGGATGTGCTCGCACCCGATGTAGTTGTGTCCCAGCGACATCGCCTCCTTCGCCGTGAGCTCGAGTGCGCGCATCGCCCCCGGCGCGTATTCCGGCGCCTCGATGGGCGCCCTCGTCTTCGGCGGCATCGAGCCCATCAGCTCGGCCCGGAGGTCGGCTGGCTCGATCTCGAGCGATTCGAGCACCTTCAGGCCGAGGTTGCCGCCTTCGTCGACGATGCCGACGAGGAGATGGACGGTGTCGACGTGCTCGTTCGGGATGCCCTGCGCGACATCGCGAGCGAGCTCGAGCACGTGCTTCGCCCTGGCGGTGAACCGGCTGTAGAGCCGGCCGTCGCGCGCCGCCTGGACCTTCTGCACGGCGCTCTCCAACGCGGCCTGGCAGATCGACGAGACCGGTAGCTGCGCCTCCTTCACCGCCTCGGCGAGCGCATCGGGGAGGTAGACATTGATCTTGGGCATGGGGTCATAGTGGGGTTAGTAGGGGGGTATGTCAAGACCTGCGACCCTGTCTCGGTGGCGAGCCCGACTCCGGCGATCACGGCGCTCGTCCGAGCCGGCGTCGAGCACCGCGTCCATGCCTACGACCACGATCCCGCCATCGACGCGTACGGGGACGAGGCCGTGGCCGCGATGGGCGTCGAGCCGGGAAGGGTCTTCAAGACGCTCATCGCCTCGACCGGTACGGCGCTCGTCGTCGCTGTCGTGCCGGTGCCGACGATGCTCGATCTGAAGGCGCTGGCGACCGCAATCGGAGCGAAGCGAATCGAGATGGCCGACCCCGCCGCCGCTGAGCGATCGACCGGCTACCTCGTCGGCGCCATCAGCCCACTCGGCCAGAAGCGCAGGCTCACGACGATCCTCGACGAGTCTGCGCTCGCGTTCGAGACGATCTTTTGCAGCGCCGGTCGCCGAGGTCTGGAGGTCGAGCTCGCGCCGCGAGCCCTGATCGATGTGACCGGCGGGGCTGCTGCGCGCATCGCGCGCGTCAGGACCTGACGGATCGCGAGCTTCGAAAGATGTGATCCACGACCTCATCGTTGACGAATGTCACCGCGAAGGAGGTGGCCTCGGTGACCAACCTCGAGTTCGTGCGGGACGCGTACGAGGCGATGGCCCGGATGGACATCGATTGGATGTACTCGCACACCTCTCCGGAGGTGCGGTTTCGCCAGGGTGGGAGGTTCCCGACGGCGGGCGTGTACGAGGGCCGAGACGCGATGTTCGGCCATCTCATGGACTTCATGACGATGGTGGGAGGCCAGTTCTCGATCGAAGCACGTGACTTCCTCGCCAGTGAGGAACGAGTGGCGGCGGTCATCACGGTGACGACCGGCGTCGGCGACGAGCAGCTGCACTTCGACGAGATCCACGTGTGGAAGGTGACGGACGGCGTGCTCGTCGAGATGGACGCGATCCCGTTCGACCCCTACGCCGTCGACGAGTTCTTCGCGAGGGTCCTCCCGGCTCACTAACTTCGGCGGCCGTGAGCGCGCCGTTCGCAGACGGGTACGGGGACGACCTCTACGCCGAGCCGCCCGCCGATCCCGACACGCTCGCCAACCTCGGGCCTCTCCGCGCGCTCGCTGGCACCTGGGAAGGCGTCAAGGGCGACGACCACCATCCCGTCGCGAGCGGGGGCGAGCGGTCCGTGTTCCTCGAGCGCTACGTGCTCGAGCCGATCGACTTCCAGACCAATGGCCCACAGCTCTTCTATGGGCTGCGGTACCACACGCACATCAACGAGGTCGGCAAGGCCGAGACCTTTCACGACCAGGTGGGTTACTGGCTCTGGGAACCGGCAATGAACACTGTTGTGCACACCCTCACCATCCCGCGCGGCCAGGTGGTGGTCGCGGGTGGCACAGCGGAGCCCGATGCCACCGAGTTCGAGGTGACCGCGGCGCTGGGCTCGCCTGTCTATGGCATCTCAGCGGTGCCCTTCATCGATCGCGGGTTTCGCACGTTGACCTACCGCATGCGTGTCGTCGTGCATCTCGACGGCACGTGGACCTACGACGAGGCGGCGCTGCTCGAGATGCCCGACCGCGAGGAGCCCTTCGAGCACAGCGACACGAACACGCTGACGCGGGTCGCGGAGCCCTTGCCGAACCCCTTGGCCGTTGCCCTCGTTCGAGACAGTGGTCTCGGCATCGGCGACCTTCGACACGAGAGTGGGAACCTGCTGTGAACCATCTGCTGCGAGATCTCGCCCCCATCACGGACCGTGCTTGGGAAGCCATCGACAACGAGGCGACCCGGTCGTTGAAGCACTACCTCGCCGCGCGCCGGCTGGTCGACTTCTCCGGTCCGCTCGGGTGGGAGGAGTCCGACGTCGACCTCGGGCGCGTCACGCGACTCGACAAGGGACCGGTCGAAGGCGTGTCGGCTGTGCAACGCCGCGTGCTTCCCCTTGTCGAGCTCCGCGCACCGTTCTTCGTCGCGCGGTCCGAGCTCGCCGCCGCCGACCGAGGCGCTGAAGATGTCGACCTCGACTCGGTGATCGCTGCCGGACGGGCCGCGGCGCTCGCCGAGGACGGGCTCGTGTTCGACGGCTACGCCGCCGCGGGCATCGAGGGGATCATCCCGTCGTCGCCACACCCCGACGTCACGATCGACGACGACTACGTCCGCTACCCCGAGCACGTGGCGCGCGCAGTCGCAATCCTGCGCGCCGCCGACATCGACGGCCCCTATGCAGTCGCACTCGGTTCTCGCTGCTTCACCGGCGTGACCGAGACGACCGAGCACGGCGGCTACCCCGTGTTCCAGCACCTCCGCGAGATCCTCGGCGGCGCGATCGTGTGGGCCCCCGCCGTCGACGGCGCGGTCGTGCTCAGCCAGCGAGGTGGCGACTTCGAGATCACGATCGGAGAGGACTTCTCGATCGGGTTCGCGAGCGCCGAGGCGGAGGCGGTGCACCTCTACGTCGAGGAGACCGTGGCGTTTCGGGTGAACACCCCCGAAGCCGCAGTGCACCTCGCCTACCCGTCCGGGCCGTCCGCTCGCTCGAAGAGGGGCAAGTGACGGCCGTCTGACAGCGGCTCCCACGTCACGCGCACCGCGAGGCCGGGAGTGACCTCCATCGGGGGCATCCCCACGATGTTGGTGACCATGCGCGCGCCTTCGTCGAGGTCGACGAGGGCGACCGCGTACGGCTGGTCGTCGTCGAACGGCGACGGCGGGCGGTGCTCGACGACGACGGCGTGCACCGTCGCGTTGCCGGACGCGACGCGGTAGTCGAACAG
>DATKAS010000489.1:0-3042 GCA_035497855.1 Acidimicrobiales bacterium | reverse complement strand
TCTCGCGCCGAGCGTGTACAACCCGCCCCTTGCCGGCGGCCCGAGCTTCCTGGACGGCACCGCGGGCAAGTACCTCGGGGGGCTCCTCGCGCTTGCCGCGTTGATCCTCCTCGCCTACGGCATCGGCCTCATCTTCTTCCGTGATCGCAGCGAGCTCGACACGGCGCTGCAGCCCTACGCGGACACATACGTGTCCGACGCGGACGAGGACGACGATCCGAATGCCGGCGGACTCGCGCAGACGAAGGTGCTGCAGCGTGCCGTCGAGCTCACCGGGCAGTTCGCCGAGAGCCGTGGCTTCCTGGCACGAGTCGAGTCCTCGCTCGAGCGCGCTGACATGCCGTTGCGCGCGGCTGAGGCTCTGTTCTTCTGGGTCGCGACCACCGTGGTGGTGACAGCGCTCGTGCTCGTCCTGAGCCAGAACCTGATCATCACGGCGATCGTGCTGGCGCTGTTCATCTTCGTGCCGCCGCTCTACCTCAACAACAGGGCACGCAAGCGCCAGGCCGCGTTCCTCTCGCAGCTGCCCGACACCTTGCAGCTGCTGGCGGGCTCACTCCGCGCCGGCTACTCGCTGCAGCAGGGCGTCGAGGCGGTGTCGCAAGAAGTCGAGGACCCGATGGGTCGCGAGCTGCGCCGTGTCATGGTCGAAGCCCGGCTCGGCCGGCCGCTCGAGACCGCGCTCGACGACGCGGCGGAGCGCATGGGGAGCCCCGACTTCGAGTGGGCGGTCATGGCGATCCGCATCCAGCGAGAGGTCGGTGGCAACCTCGCCGAGCTCTTGATGATCGTGTCCGAGACGATGCTGCAACGCGAGCGGTTGCGCCGAGACGTGAAGGCGCTCACCGCCGAAGGTCGCATCAGCGCGATCGTCCTCGCCCTGCTGCCGCCCTTGCTCGGCTTCGCGATGTACGTGATCAACCCCGATTACATCCGCACACTGTTCGACACCACCGTCGGCAACCTTCTCATCCTCGGAGGCATCGTGCTCGCACTGATCGGCTTCTTCTGGATGAAGAAGGTGATCGAGATCGAGGTCTAGATGGGCACGCTCGCGATTCTCGGCATCGGCGCTGCGATCGCTCTTGTCGTCTACTACTTCCTCGCACAGGCGCAGGAGCGTTCGGTCGTCCGCAGCTCCTTGCGCCAGCTCGAGGACTACGAGGTCGAGAACGTCCGCGACCAGGAGCTCCTGAACCCGCTGAAGGACCGTGCCGTCACGCCGGTCGTGAGAGGGCTCACCGCGGTCGGACAGCGCTTCACGCCGAAGGGCTACCTCGAGAACGTCCGCCAGAAGTTCTCCTCGCTCGGCAGCTACGGCGACGACGATGTCGACCGCTTCCTCGCGATCCGCGTGATCACGATCGCGCTCATCCCGATTGTCGTCCTGCTCATCTACAAGTTCGCGCCGATCGAGGGAATGATCCGCCTCGGCGTGATCGGCTGCGCGGTGCTGTTCCTCGTGCTCGGCCCCGACGCGATGTTGAACCGCAAGGTCGCCGATCGTCAGTGGGCCATCCGCACGAAGCTCCCCGACATGCTCGACCTGCTGGTCATCAGCGTCGAGGCCGGCCTCGGCTTCGAGCAGGCGCTCGACCGCACCACGGCCGCAGTGCCTGGCCCGCTCGCGCAGGAGTTCACCCGCATGCTCGGCGAGATCCGCGCCGGTGCATCGCGCGCCGAGTCCCTCCGTGCGCTCGAACGTCGATGCAACGTGCCCGAGATGCGCTCGTTCGTGCTCGCGATCCTGCAGGCCGACACCTTCGGTGTGTCGATCGGTCGCGTGCTGCGCACCCAGGCCGACGAGATGCGCGTCAAGCGCCGTCAGATCGCGCAGGAGAAGGCCATGAAGGCCCCGGTGAAGATGCTCGTGCCGATGGTGCTGTGCATCTTCCCGTCGCTCTTCATCGTCGTGCTCGCCCCCGCGGTCATCAACATCGTCAAGTCGTTCTGACCGACGCACGCGCCGTGGCGACCGATCTCGAGCCGGCCCCGGCTCCGTCGACCGAGGCGTCCTCCGAGGCGCCCGCACCGAAGCAGCGGTGGTCGCCCACGCCCGCGACCTTCATCTGGCTGTTCGCGCTCGCATGGGGCCTGCGCATCGGGCTGCAGCCCCTGAGCGACAACAGCATGCTGACCCACGTCGCGACGGGGCGCATCATCTTCGACACTGGCTTCCCGCACAGCGACCCGTACCTCTTCACGGCGCACGAGCCGTCGTGGGTGGTGCAGAGCTGGTTGGCCTCGGTCATCTACTGGGGGCTCGTGAAGGCGTGGGGCTTCGGCGCCCTCCTCGCCTTCAACGCGGCCCTCACCGCGCTGCTCGCGCTCCTCGTCGTGCGGATCGCGAAGCCAGCGGACGGCTTCGTGGCCCGCCTCGCGCTCGTCGGCATCACGCTCGGCGTCGGCGCGAGCGCGTGGGCAGAGCGACCCCTGATGATCGGCCTGGTCCTTCTCGCGGTGACGCTGATCGCGGCGGAGGGTGGCCTCGATCCGCGCTGGCTCGTGCCCGCGATGTACGTCTGGGTGAACTCGCACGGCTCGTTCCCGCTCGGGATCCTCGCGTTGCTGCTCCTGTGGGCGGGCCGGCGGCTCGACCACGAGGACGGCACCACGGAGTGGCGGTGCCTCGAGTGGGCCGTGCTCGGCGTGCTGCTCGGAGCGATCAACCCGTACGGGCCGAAGATGCTGCTGTTCCCGCTGTTCCTGCTGCAGCGCAGCGACATCCTCCGCCACATCCTCGAGTGGCAGCCCCCGGCGTACATGGACGTCTGGCAGAAGCTGTTCCTCGTCCAGATCGCCGCTGCGGTCGTCGTGCTCGCTCGGAAGGCCCGCTGGCGGCTCGCCTTGCCGTTCGTCGTGTTCGTGCCGATGGCGCTCTACAGCGCCCGCAACATCCTCGTGGCGAGCCTCGTGCTCACCGCGGCGATGGCCCCGTGCCTCGTGGGCGTCGGTGAGCTCAAGGCGAACGCGAAGCTCCCGTCGAACCTGTTGGCGTGGACGGGCGCGTTGGCGATGGGCGGTCTGTGCCTGCTGATGCTG
>DATKAS010000488.1:0-8612 GCA_035497855.1 Acidimicrobiales bacterium | reverse complement strand
CGACGCCCGCGGCGACGAGCGCGATCGCCGCGACGCCCGCACCGACGAGCAACCCGGTGCGCTTGCGCTTCTTCGGCTCGTCGGCCGCGGCCGAAACGGCCGGCTGGTTCGGCGGCACGTAGGGCGGCGGCGTAGGGGAAGGCGGCGGCGGTGTCGGCGGCGCGGCAGCCGGCGCGTCGGCGGGGCCGGTCGCCGCGGGGGGAGGCACGATCGACGACGTCGGCGGCGGTGCGGGAGGGGGTGTCATCCGCGCTCGCGGTGGAGGCGTCGCCAACGGCTGCGCGAGCTGCGCGGCCGCGAGCCCTTCTGCCGTTGCCCGGCTCGGCGAGGTGATCGCGCCGGGACCGGTGGTGGCGAGGTGGGCATGACGAGCCGCGCCGAGTGCGATCGCGTGCTTGGGGTCGGTGTCGACGGCGACGGGTCGACCGAGCGCCGACGTGACGAGCTGCGCCACGAGCGGGATGCGGCTCGAGCCGCCGACGAGCACGATCGCGCGCAGGTCCGACGGTTGCACCCCCGCGACGCGCAGCGCACGCGTGGTCGCCGCGATCGTCTCGTCGAGCGCGGGGCGCAGCATCGCCTCGAGCTCGGGCCGAGTGAGGCGCACCTCGGTGTGGCGCCCGGGAAGGAGCACCGGCACGATCGTCTGCGTGTCGACCGACAGTGCCTCCTTCGCCGCCGTGCACTGGTCGCGCAGGTGGGCGACCGCCGTCGCGACGGCGGGATCGTCGGGGTCGAGGTCGTCGAGGCCGCCGAGCGCCCGCGCCACGTGACCGAGGACGGCCGCGTCGAAGTCGATGCCGCCGAGTCGCTCGATCCCCTCGGGAGCGCCGAGGATCGCGAAGCTGTCGCCCGTTGCCCGGAGCACCGCGACGTCGAACGTGCCGCCACCGAGGTCGTACACGGCGACGGCCTGACCCGATTCGACCCGCTCGGTGCTCGCGTAGTGGATCGCCGCGGCTTCGGGTTCGGTCAGCAGGCGGATGGTCGGGTTGCCGGGACCGGAGAGCCCCGCGAGATGCACCGCCTGCTCGAGGAGGTCCTTCTTGTACGCGCCCCAGTTCGCCGGGTGCGTGATCGTGATCGTCGTGGGCATCTCGCCCTCGCGGCTCGCGACCGCGTCGACGACCCACCGCAGCAGCTTCGCGGTGAGCAGCTCGGCGGAGTGCGGTGCCCCGCCCAGCAGGATCGGCGCGGGATCGCCGATCCGGCGCTTGAACTGGCGAGCGACGCGCTCGGGCTCGGTGAGCACCCGCCGCTCGGCGGCCTCACCGACGAGGGTCGACCCGTCCGGACCGATGTAGACGATCGACGGCACCGCGGCTTGGCGCGTGCCGAGGTTGACGATCGTGCCGCGCTCGCCGCGCCACACGGCCGCGGCAGTCCACGTCGTGCCGAGGTCGATGCCGAGCTCGTAGGTCACGCGACTCCCCAGGTGATCGGGGCAGCCTAGGCAACCCTCCTGCCCTCATAGGCTCACGCTTGTGGACCTTCCCGGTGCCGAGCGCGACGTCGTCGACCTGCGCATCGACGGCGTCACCGACGCGGTGCTCGTGGGGCGGGGCGGCTACGGATCTGTCTACCGCGCCCGCCAGACGCGCTTCCACCGAGAGGTCGCGGTGAAGGTGCTGAGCGGCGAGCACGACGAAGCCGCCACCGCGCGGTTCGAGCGCGAGTGCGCAGCGATGGGCAGCCTCTCGGGCCACCCGCACATCGTCACGATCTTCGACTCGGGCGTGGCGAACGGCCAGCCGTACATCATCATGGAGTACCTCCCCGGGGGATCTCTCCATGACGTCCTCGCGCGAGGACCTCTCTCGTGGGTCGACGTCCTCGATCACGGCGTGAAGCTGGCCGGCGCGCTCGAGAGCTCACACCGAGAGGGCGTGCTCCACCGCGACGTCAAGCCCGAGAACGTGATGTTGTCGGCGTGGTCGGAACCCCACCTCGGCGACTTCGGCATCGCGCGGGTGCAGGGCGCGTACGAGACCGCGGCGGGGAAGGTCACCGCGACGCTCGTCCACGCTGCGCCAGAGATGCTCGGCGGCCAGTCGCCCGGAGCATCGAGCGACCTGTACGCACTCGCCTCGACGCTCTACGAGCTGCTCGCGGGTGCGCCGGCGTTCTGGGTCGGCGACGAGGACACCATCGCGCCCCTCCTCAAACGCATCGCGCTGGATCCGCCGCCCGACCTCCGGCGGCGCGGGGTGCCCGGTCCCGTCGCCGACGTGATCGAGCAGGGGCTGCGCAAGGACCCCTCCGAGCGGCCCGAGTCGGTCGCCGCCTTCGGGCGTCGTCTGCAGGAGGCCCAACAGGCCTGCGGGCAGCCGATCTCGAAGATGCTCGTCACGCGGGTCGCCGAGCCGGTGGCACGAGAATCGTCACCCGGCGGCCTGGCGCCACCCTCGCCCAGGTCGATGCCCCCGCCACCCCCGCGCCTTCGTGCGCCGAGCGTCGGCGGGCCACCCGCGCCGCCGAGCCTGCTCGACCAGGTGACCGTCTTGCTCGAGTCGGCGATCGGCCTGTACGCATCCGCCGCGGACGGCCTTGGTTCGGCCGAACGGCTTCGCCGAGTGCGCGACCGGCTCGGCGAGCCGCTCCGCGTCGCGATCGTCGGGCGAGTCAAAGCAGGGAAGTCGACGCTGCTGAACGCCCTCGTCGGCGAGGAGCTCGCACCGACCGACGCGGGGGAGTGCACGCGGGTCGTCACGTGGTACGTCGACGGTCCGTCCTACAAGGCGACGTTGCATCCTCGCAACGGCGAGGCACGTGCGGCGTCGTTCACGCGTGAAGGTGGCGCGATCTCGATCTCGCTCGGCGAGCTGTCGGCCGAGGAGATCGAGCGGATCGTGATCGAGTGGCCGTCATCCGCGCTCCGCGCGATGAGCCTCATCGACACGCCTGGCCTCGCGTCGATCTCCACCGAGCTGTCGGCGAGCACAGAGGCGGCGTTCGGCCGCGAGGCCGACAGCCCAGCAGACGCGATCGTCTACCTCACCCGACACCTCCATCCCGCCGATCTCCGATTCCTCGATGCCTTCACCGACAGCGCGGACACCGCGCCGACTTCCGTGATCGCGGTGCTGTCGCGCGCGGACGAGGTCGGTGTCGGGAGGGCGAACGCGATGGTGTCAGCGGAGCGGGTGGCCGCTCGCTACGCGCGCGATCCTCGCCTCCGGCGCATCTGCCAGGCCGTCGTGCCGGTCGCCGGACTCATCGCGCAAGCGGGGGTCACGCTCCGGGAGGACGAGTTCCACGCGTTCGAGCGACTCGCTCGTCTCACTCCCGACGACCTGGAGCAGCTGCTCCTGTCGGTCGACGACTTCGTCGACGTCGACGCAGGTGCGACCAGCCGCAGCGGCCTGACCTCGGTCGAGCGCGAGGAGCTGCTCGAGCGGTTCGGCCTCTTCGGCATCCGCAGGTCCGTCGACGCCGTGCGCTCGGGTCGCGCCCAGACGTCGACCCGGCTCGCCGACGAGCTGGTCGCACTGAGCGGTCTCGCGGAGCTCCGCCGGCTGCTCGTGCAGCAGTTCGCCGCTCGTCGTGACGTGCTCAAAGCCCGGGGCGCGCTGAGCGCGATCGACGGCGTGCTGCGGGCTGATCCACGAGACGGGTCGGAGGCGCTCGGTGCAGAGCTCGAGCGGATCACTGCGGGCGCGCACGATCTCGTCGAGCTCCGCGTGCTCGATCTCGTGCGCTCCGGGGCGATCCCGTTGCGGGAGGAGGAGCTCGACGCGGTCGAGCGGCTCCTCGGATCGGAGGGATCACGACCGGCGGCGCGGCTCGGCCTCCCCGCTGACGCGTCACCCGCGCAGGTGCGCGGCGCCTTGCTCGAGACCGCGGCGCGGTGGCAACGGCGCGCCGAGAACCCGCTGACGCAGCCGAAAGTCGCGGACGCCGCCCGCGTGCTCGTGCGGACGTGTGAGGGCGTGCTGCTGCTGATGGACGACGACGCATGACGAACGCGCGCGACGAGCAGCTCGCGTGCATCGACGCCGCGGTCGGCGTCGTCGAGGGCCGCAACCGGCCGGACCTCGGCGCACGCCTCGTCGAGGCGAGACGAGCGATGACCGATCCCGCGGTACGGGTCGTGGTCGCCGGTGAGTTCAAGATGGGCAAGAGCGCGCTCGTGAACACGTTGATCGGCGTCGACGTGTGCCCCGTCGATGACGACCTCGCGACCGCGGTGCCGACGCTCGTGCGCTGGGCGGCGGAGCCCGAGGCGGCCACGACGGCGACAACCGACGGTGCGACCACACCTCCGACCGTCGAGGTCGTCGCCTTCGCGGACCGCGCGCGGTACTGCTCGGAGGCGGGCAACCGCGGCAACGAACTCGGGCTGCAGCTCGTCGAGCTGGGCCTCCCCGCCCCGCTGCTCGAGGGTGGGCTGCAGCTCGTCGACACGCCTGGGGTCGGTGGCCTCGCCTCCGTGCACAACGCGGCGACTGTCGCGGCACTGCCGGCGGCCGATGCCGTGCTCTTCGTCTCCGACGCCGCGCAGGAGCTGAGCGCGCCGGAGCTCGACTTCCTCCGCGCCGCGTGCTCGGCCTGCCCTGTCGTGATCGAAGTCGTCAGCAAGATCGACTTCCAGCCCGCGTGGCGCAGGATCGTCGACCTCGATCGGGGCCACCTCGCACACGCCGGGCTTCCCGTCGACGTGTTGCCGGTCTCGATCGTCCTCCCCGCCGAGCGATCCGGGCTCGACGCGCTGCGCGGCGCGCTCGACCGGGTGTTGCAGGACGCTGTGAGCCGCCGGGCGGATCTCGCACTCGTCGACGCGGCCATCGCGCTCCGCCAGGTCGAGCAAGTCGTGCGGGCCGAGCGAGACGGGGCCGACCCGGTCCGCGCCGAAGCGATCATCGCGGAGCTCGCTCGCGCCAGGACGCAGGCCGATCTGCTCAACGATCCTGCCGCGGGTTGGCTCGTCGCGCTCGACGACGGCATGAACGACCTTCGCACCGAAGTCGAGTTCGACCTCGCCGGCCGGTTGCGACGGGTGACGCGAGACGCCGAGGAGCGCATCGCCACCAGCGACCCCGCCGACGGATGGGACGAGTTCGCCGCGTGGCTCGAACAGCAGGTCATGGCAGACGTCGCGGCTGCCTACCTCGCGCTCTCGACTGGTGCGGAGTCACTCGCTGGCGAGGTCTCCGAGCGGTTCGAGGCCGCGGAGGCCGACATCGGAGCCACCCTCGAGGCGACCACCGCGCGAGCGATCGACGCTGTGCACGTCGGTGAAGGAGTCGGGTCGAGGCGCCTCGGTGCCGCGCAGCGGGGCGTCCTCCTCCTCGAAGGGTCGTGGACCGGCATCGAGGCGTTCAGCATGGTCGGCGGCCTCATCGGCCTCAGCATCATCAACCCGCTGTCGCTCGTGCTCGGGATCTTCATGGGTCGCCGCGTGCTCCGCGAGGAGAAGCAGCGGCAGCTCGCGAGCCGGCGGGAGCAGGCGCGGCAATCGGTGCGCCGCTACCTGGAAGAGGTCACGTTCCGAGTGAACAAGGACGTGCAGGACGCGCTCCGCAAGATCCACCGAGGCTTGCGGACGTCGTTCGCGAGCAGCGCGGCGGAGATCGCACGCTCGATCGCCGACGCGACCCACGCGGCCGAGCAGGCGCGAGCGGCAGTGGCAACCGGCACGGCTCGCGACCGCGGCGCGCTCGACGCCGAGCTCGCCGCGATCCAAGCGCTCTCGACCCGGATCGACGCCGCCCGCGCGGCCTGACGTCCGATTCGTTCAAGACGGTCTGCGACGTCGCGTCATACCGTGCCCACATGACCGTACGCATCGATGTGATCGGCCTCGTCGTCGCCGACATGGCCAAGTCGCTCGCCTTCTACCGCCGCCTCGGCATCGACGTGCCCACCTCCGCCGACGACCAGCCCCATGTCGAGGCGTCGCTGCCCGGTGGCCTGCGCATCGCGTGGGACACGATCGACACGATCAGGTCGTTCGACGCCGGCTGGTCGGCGCCGTCAGGTGGGCACCGGATCGCGCTGGCCTTCGCGTGCGACAGCCCGGCCGAAGTCGACGCCACCTTCGACGAGCTCGTGGCCGCGGGCTCCGTCGCCCACCTCGAACCGTGGGACGCGTTCTGGGGGCAGCGCTACGCCGCGGTCCACGATCCCGACGGCAACTCCGTCGAGCTCTTCGCGGCGTCCGGGACGAGCTGACCGAGCGGCACGCCCGTGAGCGCCTTGACGTCCCGAGCGAGGTGCGGTTGGTCGGCGTACCCGGCTCGTGCGGCCGCATCCGCGTAGGCGACACCCGAGCGGACGATGTCGAGGGCGCGGTTCATGCGCAGGATGCGCGCGAGCGTCTTGGCGCCGTATCCGAACGCGTCGAGGCACCGGCGCTGCAGCTGGCGCGGGCTGAGCCCGAGATCACGCGCGATGACGTGGACGGCCATGCCGTGTCGTGCGCCTGCCGCGATCAGCTCGACTTGCTCGCTGGCGGCGATGTCGATCGCGATGTCCTCGAGGACAGACCCGGGATCAGCGGACGCCGTGAGACGGTCGGCGAGCCGGTGCGCGACGGATGTCGGCACGATCGCATCGAGGTCCGCGCGCTGGTCACGCAGCTCGTGCGCCGGCACTCGGAGGAGCATCGGTGCGAAGCCAGGAGCGAAGCGGATGCCGGTCAGGGTGGTGCCTGGCGTGCCGCTGGTGAGGAACGCCGTCGTGTCGGGTCCGGCGACGAGCAACGTGCCGTCGGTCGACCAGATGATGTCCATGCATCCGTCGGGAAGCACGCGGTACTCGTCGCCCGTGGGATCGGCCGTCCACACGGCTGCGCCAGGGACGCGGCTCGGGCGCTCGCGGTACACGGTCAGGCCCGCGTGAGCTCGAACCCGGGGTAGTCGCTCGCCGCGACGTCGTCGCAGCGCTGGCGGTACACGGCGACGCCCGCGACGTACGGCATGAACATCCGCGGCTTGCCGGGGATGTTCGCGCCCACATACCAGGACTTGGCGCGAGGGAAGAGCGTGAGGTTCGCGATGTCGTTCACGTGCTGGCTCCACTCGTCCTGCGCTGCGTCGGTCGCCTCGATGCGCACGAGCCCGTTGTCTCGCATGTAGGTGAAGAGCGCCGCGAGCCAGTCGACGTGCTGCTCGATCGAGATCACCATGTTGCTGAGCACCGACGGGCTACCGGGCCCGGTGATCGTGAAGAGGTTCGGGAAGCCGGACACCATGATCCCCAAGTAGGTGCGCGGGCCCTCGGCCCACTCGTCACGGAGCGAGATGCCGTTGTGACCTCGGATGTCGATGCCGAGAAGCGTCCCTGTCATCGCGTCGAACCCGGTGGCGAAGACGATCGCATCGAGCTCGTGCTCGGTCGCCGAGGTGCGGATGCCGTGAGCGGTGAACTCTTCGATCGGTGTCTTCGTGAGGTCGACCAGCGAGACGTTCGGGCGGTTGTAGGTCTCGAAGTACTCGATGTCGACGCAGAGCCGCTTCGAGCCGAGCGGATGGCTCTTGGGAGCGAGTGACTCGGCGACTTCCGGATCGTGCACCGTCTCTCTGATCTTCTGGCGCACGAAATCGGCGGCGAGCTCGTTCGCCTTCTCGTTGAACAGCAGGTCCATGTAGCTCCCGAGGAACGCGATGCCCCCGATCTGCCAGCGGCGCTCGAACTCGGCGGCGCGCTCCTCGGGCGTCACCTCGAGCGCCGACTGCGGGTTGAGCAAGTTGCTGCTGCCGAACCCCGACTGACGAGCGATCTCACGGAACTCGGCGAAATGCTCGTCGCTCCATTGCTCGCGCTCGTGGTCGATCGGCCCGTTGTGCGCGGGGATGCTGAAGTTGGGCGTGCGCTGGAAGACCGTGAGGTGCGCGGCTTGCTTGGCGATCTGCGGGATCGACTGGATCGCCGACGATCCCGTGCCGATGATGCCGACGCGCATCCCCGTGAGATCGACTCCCTCGTGGGGCCAGAGGCCCGTGTGGTAGGTCGGGCCTTCGAACACGGCTGCTTCCTCGAGCCCCGGCCGCTTCGGCGTGGACAGGCAGCCGGTCGCCATCACGCAGTACCGGCACCGCACCACGTCGCCACGATCGGTCGTGACGACCCACGTCGCGGTGGCGTCGTCGAAGATCGCCGACTCCACACGGGTCTCGAAGTGGATCTCGCGGCGCAAGTCGAACTTGTCCGCGACGAAGTTGAGGTAGCGCAGGATCTCGGGCTGCGCGGGGTAGCGCTCGGTCCACCGCCACTCGCGCTGCAGCTCCTCCGAGAACGAGTACGTGTAGTCGATGCTCTCGACGTCGCAGCGCGCGCCCGGGTACCGGTTCCAGTACCAGGTGCCCCCGACCCCGCCGCCCTGCTCGAACGCCCGAGCAGTCAGGCCGATCTCGCGCATCTTGTGGAGCATGTAGAGCCCCGCGAACCCGGCACCCACCACGACGACGTCCACATCCACGGCTTGTTCGTCCACGGCATGATTGTGCCCCACGATGACCAGCTCGCTCGGCGACGCGCTCGCGACCTACGTGCCGCGGAGCTCAGAGGAAGCACGCGACCTCGCGCGGGTGCGCGAGATCCTCGGAGGGTCGCCGTGGGACCGCGCGTCGCCGCAGCACGCGACGGGGTCGGCGGTGGTCCTCGACCCAGTC
>DATKAS010000487.1:0-5074 GCA_035497855.1 Acidimicrobiales bacterium | reverse complement strand
CTCGGAGCGCCGCTCGCGCTGCTCGACGTCGGTTGCAGCGCAGGGCTCAACCTGTTCTGCGACCGCTACCGCCTGGACTACGGACGTGCGGGTGCAACCGGACCGTCGGACGCCGCCGTGCAGATCCGTTGCGATGTCGTCGGCGGGGCGCCACTGATCGCACCGATCCTTCCCACGATCTCCGCGCGGACGGGTCTCGATCGCGCGCCGGTTGATCTGCACGATCCGGATCAGTCGCGATGGCAGCTCGCGTGCTCGTGGCCCGACACGGGGCGGCTCGACCGCACCCGCCTCGCCCTCGAGGAGGCGCTGCGTGGGTCGCCCACCGTCGTGCGCGGTGACGCGGTCGAGTCGGTGGAAGCGCTCGTGGTCGGCCTCCCGGCCGCTGCGACCGCGGTCGTCATCACGACATGGGTGGTCGCCTACTTCTCGCCCGAACAGCGGGCCGGCTTCCGCGAGGCGCTCGCACGGGCGTCGATGTCTCGTCCGGTCGCGTGGGTGAGCGGGGAGAGCCACGGCGTCGTGGATCTGATCCCGAGCGCAGGCGTGCAGTTCGACGCGAACGGGCTCGAGTGGAGCGTGCTCGGCCTCGTCACCTTCCGGGGCGGCGAGCCCGACGCCGAGCTGCTCGGCTACGTGCACCCGCACGGCAGCGCACTCGACTGGCGACGGAGCTGATGCGGAGCCCGAGAAGGGAATCGAACCCTTGACCTGCTCATTACGAGTGAGCCGCTCTGCCGACTGAGCTACCCGGGCGTGGGTGGTACGGGTCGGAGACTCTACCCGGTCGCTTCCTCCCGCCCGCCTCGACATACCCCGTGAGATCGCGCGCTCGGGCGCGACATGCGACGGCGAGCGCGCGATCCGGAAGGCGAACTCGACATCGGCCACACTCGCGTCGTGGCCACCAGTCCGCTCCCTGAGCTGTCGCTCGGCGAGTGGGCCACGCTGACGCTGCTGCGAGAGCGGCCGACGCACGGCTGGGCGATCGTGAAGCTCCTCGCGCCGAGCGGCGAGGTCGGTTCGGTGTGGTCGCTGAGCCGGCCGCTCGTCTACCGAGCGATGGAGCGGCTGGAGGCGATGGAGCTCGCCGCACCGATCGGCGTGCAGCAGCTCGGTGCCCGGTCGCGAGTGCTCCTCACGACGACGCCCCTCGGGCAGCGGTTTGTCGATCGGTGGCTCAGCGCGCCGGTGGATCACGTGCGCGACGTGCGCACAGAGCTGTTGCTCAAGCTCGTGCTCCGGCAGCGCCGCGACCTCGACCTCGCGCCGTTGGTCCGCGCGCAGCAACGCCGCCTCGGCGCGATGCTTCGGCGCCTCGAGCATCCAGGCAACGACGACGTCGTGTCGCTGTGGCGCGCCGAGTCCGCTGCGTCGGTGCGACGGTTCCTCGCCGAGGTGGAGGAGCGAGCTCGCGCGCCTCAGCCGGGGAGCTGAAGCAGCAACGCTTGCAGCTGCAGCGTCTCGTTCGGGTTGCGGATGAGCTCTTCGAGGAGGTTCTGGATCATGTCGACCGCGCGAGCGTCGGCGCGCCCGCCCCCGCCGACCAGCCGATCTCGATACGAGCCGGCGAGCGTGGACAACCCGAAGCGCAGCTCGTCGGTGCGGTGCCGACGGAGCTCGCGCTTGTGGCGATCTTCCAGCTCCTTTCGGCCCGACCCCCGCTCGCCCGACTGCTCGATGCGCTCCTTCAGCTCATCGGCTTCCCTCCTCTGACGCGCCACGAGAGGTTCGGCCGCGTCGTCGATCAGGCGGAGGAGCTCGTCGACGATCGCGGCGACCGTGGCTCCGTGGCCATCGAGTCGATGCGGGATGTCGTGCCATGCCTGACGTCGAGTCGCGAGACCCGGGTCGGTCGCGAGCAGTCGTGCGCGATCGAGATCGCCTGCCGCCGCGGTGGCAGCCAAGCGAGCCGCGGCCGCCTCGACCCCTTCGGCTTCGAGCGTCGACTCGACGAGCTCGACCGGCACGGGACCGAAGTCGACGCGGACGCAGCGCGACGCGATCGTGGCCAGCTCTGGCGGCACGTCGTCCGCCAGCACCACGAAGATCGTCGCGGCCGGTGGTTCCTCGATCGTCTTCAGCAGCTTCGGCGCGACTGCGGCGGTGATCAGATGGAACTCATCGAGCACCAGGACTTTCCGGTCGCCCTCCAACGGCGAGAGCGACGCGGCGCGCACGATGTCGTCGGCCTGCTTCGCGGAGATCGAGGCTCCCTCACGCTCGACGAGGATGAGATCGGGATGCGTGCCCGCGAGTGCCCGGCGTGCGTCAGCGTCGTCGCGATCCGCGCCCGGCCGCGACAGCAGCGCCGCGGCGAACGCGTGCGCCGCAGCGCGCTTGCCACTTCCCGATGGCCCGACGAACAGATATGCGTGGACGGGAGCGGCCGCGGCGCCGAGCAGCTCGGCCACCGCGCGGTCCTGCCCCACCACATTTCGGAACAGGTCTCCGTCGACTGCGACTGTCACAGCTCCAGACGGTCGCGGACCGCAGCGCGGACCGCAACTGCGACCTCGTCGATCGTGCCACTGCCATCGACGACGACCCAGGTCGGGTCCGCGGCCAGGACCCGGTAGCCCTCGACCACTCGCCGGTGGAAGTGTTCGCCGGCGCCCTCGAAGCGGTCCGGGGTGGTCGACAGCCGCGACGCCGCGACCTCGGCTGACACGTCGAGCAGCACCGTGAGATCGGGCACCAGCCCGCCCGTCGCCCATGCGCTCAGCTCGGCGACTCGCTCGGGGGCGAGGCCGCGTCCGTACCCCTGATACGCGATCGACGAGGCGGTGTAGCGATCGCACACGACGTGCCGACCGGCGTCGAGGGCAGGCCGGATCACCTGCGCGACATGCTGCGCGCGGTCGGCGGCCATCAACAGCGCCTCGGCTCGATCCTCGAGGGCCCCCGTCGCGGGATCGAGCAGCACCGCGCGGATCGCTGCACCGAGCGAGGTGTCGCCCGGCTCGAACGTCGCGACGGCATCGAGCGCTGTCGCGAGCAGCTTCGCTTGTGTGGACTTGCCCGATCCCTCGCCGCCCTCGAGCGCGATGAACCGCCCTCTCACAGGTCGCGGGTGCGGCCGGTCGCGCTCGCCGATCGCAGCGAGCGGATCGCGATCAGCCCCGCCGCCACGATGATCGAACCGGCGAGCCACAGGGCGAGGCGTACACCGGGCAACGAGATCGTGACCCCGAAGATCTCGATGTCGCCACCGAGCTGGTTCTCGGAGAACCGGTTCAGCGCGCCGGCCAGAAGCGGCGCCAGCGCGAACGCGAGAAGGAGGCAGAAGCGCACCAGGGTGTACAGAGCGCTGAACGTGCGGCCGCGAAGGTCGTCGTCGACCGTCTCGTGCAGGATCGTGAAGCCGAGGACGTACACCGACCCCGTGAACACACCCATGCCGAGGATCGCGAGGAACGCGGGCAGCAACGTCGACATCGACGCACCCAGGATCAGCGTGATCCCGGCGCCGAGCACCGACGCGGTGAACACCATCGCCTTCGGCAGCTTCTTCTGGAACGCGGAGAGCAGGATCACGCCGATCGCCATGCCAGTGCCGAGCGCGGTGAGCAACAAGCCGAACCCCGTCGCGCCCGAATCGAGGACTTCTTCGGCGAAGACCGGTCCGAGCGGCACCACCATGCCGCCGCCGATGAGCCCGGTGCCGAGGGCGAGCAGCACGCCGCGCACCTTCGGGTTCATGAGGATGAAGTGCCAGCCCTCCTTCAGGTCGTGGACCACCGACCCGATCCCGATCTTCCCCTCGTCCAGGGGATCGCGTCTCGGCTTGGTGAGCGGCAGCGTGGCGATCATCAGCGCGGAGAGGAAGAACGTGCAGACGTCGACCCCGATCGCGAGGGTCTCGCGGTTGACGTCGAGGAAGCCGAATCCCGGCAGCGCCTTCAGACCACCGGCGACAGCGGTGAGCATCGCGAAGACGAAGCTCGCGATCGGGAAGGTGCCGTACGCCGCGACGAGTGAGAGCGAGTTGGCCGTGGTGAGCTGATCGGGGGGCACGAGGTTCGGCACGGATGCTTCCTTCGCGGGTGCCCAAAAGAGCGTGCCGATCTCGAGCAAGAGCGACGCGAGCACGAGGCCCCACACCGTGTGGATGAACGGCAGCGTGGCGAGCACGAACCCTCGGCAGACGTCGCAGACCACCATGACCGTCTTGCGGTTCCACCGGTCGACGAGCACACCGGCGAGCTGGCTGAAGAAGAACCCCGGCACGAGGCGCGCAGCCATGACGAGCGCGATCGCAGCCTCAGGGGAGGAACCACCGATGCGCTGCGCGAGCGCGACAACTGCGACGAAGCCGATCCAGTCGCCGAGTGAGGAGACGACCTGCGCGAGCCAGAGGCGGAAGAAGGCGCGCGAACCGAAGACTCGCACGTGGTCCCCCGGTGGGATCGGGGGCGTGATCGGCGGGAAGGGGTCAGTGGGCACGTCGTCGTCGAGCGACTCCGCGGCGCGCGCCGCCAGAGGGCTCTCGCTCGATTCGCCCATCGCGGCGGTCAGGCTATTGGACGAGGTGCGGATCGAGCAGTGATGTCGTCACTCTGCGTCCGGAGCCGGGGGCTCCGGCGTCACCGCCTTCTTCGCCGCTGCCTTCTTGGCGGGCGCCTTCTTCGCGGCTGCCTTCTTGGCGGGCGCCTTCTTCGCCGCCGCCTTCTTCGTGGCCTTCTTCGTGGGGCCGGCTTCCCGGCGCTCGGCCAGCAGCTCCGCGGCGCGCGCTGCCGTGATCTCTTCGAGCAGGTCGCCACGACGAATCGACGCGTTCGTCTCGCCGTCGGTCACGTAGATGCCGAACCGTCCGTCCTTCGCGACGATCGGTCGGCCAGACACCGGATCGGGGCCGAACTCTCTCAGCGGCGGCTTCGGAGCGCCTCGCCCTCGGTATTGGCGAGGCTGCGCGAGGAGGGCGAGCGCCTCGTCGAGGGTGATCGTCAGCAGCTTCTCCTCGGCGTCGATCGTGCGGTAGTCCTTGCCCTTCCGCACGAACGGCCCGTACCGGCCGTTGCCCGCCTCGACGACCTCGCCGTCGCTCGCATCGGTGCCGAGCACGCGAGGGAGT
>DATKAS010000486.1:0-3055 GCA_035497855.1 Acidimicrobiales bacterium | reverse complement strand
GCTGACGGGGGCAGGGATCGGGATCGCGCGGCAAGCCCTGCGCGACTTCCCGGCTCTGGTCAAGGGCAAGACGATCGCGTACACGGCCGACGACCAGTGGACGCACCCCCTCACCCACATGCAGGCGGGCGAAGCCGCGATGTGCATCCACGAAGGCGCCCTCGTGCTCTACAGCTGCGCCGACGAGATCGACGCGGCGGCTCGCGAAGGGCGCGAGCTCGATCTGCTCACGCGGGCGCGCATGCGGCTCGACTGCGCGGAGGGCGTGCGCCGTTGCCTCGATGGCGTGGAGATCCTGTTCCACGCGAGCGGCTCGTCGGGCATCCGGCTCTCGAGCCCGCTCACGCGCGCCGTCGCCGATCTCCGCGCGATCAACCAGCACGGCTTGCTGAACCTCGAGACGAACCGGGAGCTCTACGGCCGCGTCGTGCTCGGCCTGGAGCAGAACACACCCCTCATCTGAGTCAGGCGCCGGCGCGGATCGCTGCTGCGATCTCGTCGACGTCGCTCGGCGCGACGAAGTCTTTCGGCACCGGCGGCCCCCACGCGTAGAGGGCCTTGTCGGGCTCCCACTGCCGCGCCTCCCACTCGGCCGCGACCGGGATCTGGTCGAGGTCCGCGTAGTACTCGGCGAAGTTGCCGCTCGGATCGCGGAAGTACCAGAACAGGTTCGAGCCGAGAAAGTGCCGGCCGAGGCCCCACACGCTGCGAGCGGGATCGACGGCGAGCAGGTTCTGCGCACCCTTGCCGATCTCGTCGACGTCGTTCACCTGCCACGAGGAGTGATGAAAGAACGGCACCGGCGACGCGATGAGGCCCACGTTGTGGTGGTCATCGGAGCAGCGCAGGAACGCGATGACTCCCGGCGAGATGTCGCTCAGGTCGAAGCCGAGCACCTGTTGCAAGAAGCGCATGCTGCCGTCGAGGTCGGGGGTCGCGTAGAGGACGTGCCCGAGCTTTCGGGGTTGCGCGGGTCCTTGATCGAAGATCGCCGGAGCTCGCTCACCGGGCCGGGCGATGACGCCTGGGGTGTTCATCACGGGGCTCTCGTAGGGCTTGGGGCGCACCGCAGGCCGGACCGCGACCCGGGCGCCGATGCCGACGACGGGCTCGCGCACGGAGATGCTGCCGTCGTCGTTCACGTCGACGGGCAATCCAGCGCGTTCGGCGTTCCCTTTGACGCGCGCCACGTCGTCCGCGTCCTCCGCGCTCAGGACGAACTCGACCAGCTGGCGGTATGGACGCTCGACGATGCGCAGCTGATCGCCACCATCGGCGGTTGCGAAGACGCCGGGACTCGACTCGGTCAACCCGAACTCGTCGTAGAAGGCGCGCGTCTCGCCGACCTTCGGCACGCCCAACGTCATCTCGGCCAGTCCCTGCAGTGCCATCAGGTGTCTCCTTCGGTGCTCGGCGCGCAGCCTGCCACGCGGCAGAGGTAGTCGAACCCGGCCTGGACCTGCTCGGGCGTCCACACCTCAGCCCGCTTCTTCTCGACCTCGTCCTCGTCCGACCAGGTGCTCGGGCCCCCCGCGGACATGGCAAGGAGCTGCACGTGGCACGCGCGCTCGAGACACACCGCGCGCATCACGGCCTCGGCGACCGTCGCTCCGACGGTGACGAGCCCGTGATGCGGGATGAGGCAGCCAGGGCCGTCGCCGATCGTGTCCGCCAAGGCGCCACCGAGATCGACATCTCGGATGAGGTTGCCGGTCTTGCGGAACCGAGGGATGTCTGGATCGGTGAACCACACCCCGTCATGTGAGATCGCGCGGATCGGCACGTCGAGCGACGCGAACGACACGGCGGCCGCCGCGTGCGTGTGCACCACGGCGCCGACTTCCGGGCGCGCCCGATACACCTCGGTGTGGATGGGGTACTCGATGTGGCGCCGACCCGCTCCCGAGCGCACGTCACCGTTGTCTCCGACGAGCACGACCCTCCCGGCGTCGATCTCCTCGAAGCCCCAGCCAGCGGCCTTCATCCACGCGCCACGCCCGTCGGGGTCGCGCACGGACGCGTGACCCCAGATGAGGTCGGCCTGGCCTGCGGCGCCGAGGGCGCGGTTGGCCCGGACCACCGCGTCGACGAGGCTCACGACGGTGGGAGGCGTCGAGGCTCGAAGACGCCGGTGATGCCTTGCCACTGGTCGAGTGTCTCGTCACGGAAGAGGTGCAGCGCGCGCATCGTCGCCTCGTCGCTGACCTCGAACACGTCGGCGGTCGTCTCGGCTTCGTGATCGAACGGAACCCATGACGGCACGACGAACATGTCACCGGGGGCCCAACGGAAGACCTGCCCGCCGATGACGCTCTGCCCGATGCCGTGATGCACGACGAAGATCGAGCTTCCGCTCTTGCGGCGGGATGGCGTGCGACGACCCGGGACGACGCGATGCAGCGCGCACGTCATCGTCGGCAGCGCAGGCCGGCCGGATGTGGGGTCGACGAACTCGATGCTCGCGATGGGCTCCCCGGTGCGCGCAAGCAGCTTGTCGAGGATCGCGTCGCTCTGCTTCCAGCGATAGACGAGCAGCGGTGAGTGTGGCGAATCGTTCGTGGAGCCGTAGGGCACGCGTCCTCCCGCGCCGTACAGCTGCTCGGAGAGGTCGAAACCCCGCACCGGCTGGTTCAGGTCGGGATGGTTCTCGAAGAAGCTCGCGTCGAGAGAGCCGATCAGCGGGAGGTCGAGGCCGTCGAACCAGATCATCGGCTCGTCGCCGTCGTTCACGTGGTCGTGGAAGGTCCACGCGGGTGTGAGCACGAGGTCGCCCGGGTGCATGTGGCACCCGTCTCCGTCGACGGTCGTCCACACGCCGTTGCCTTCGAGCACGAACCGGATCGCGGACGCGGTGTGCCGGTGGGCGGGCGCGCTCTCGTGCGCGCCGAGCGCCTGGATCGCACCCCACAACGTCGACGTCGCGAACGGCGCCCCGCCCAGACCCGGATTCGAGAGCGCGAGCACCCGGCGCTCACCGCCTCGCTCGATCGTGATCAGCTCACGCGCCCTCGCCGCCAGCGCCCGTAGCGTCTCGCCCTCCCACAGCCACGGCACC
>DATKAS010000485.1:0-6881 GCA_035497855.1 Acidimicrobiales bacterium | reverse complement strand
GTAGCCGACGACGTCCTCCGGCTTCGTGCCCCAGCCCATCTCCTCGTACTCGAGGCCGAGCACGCCCAAGAACGGCATCGACAACCCCGGAAGTCGCATCAGCGACCACTCGGGTCGCCATGGACCGAACCCACCGAAGCGCATCGACGGGTCGAGCTTCCAGCGCCAGCCGTCAGCGTCGTGGCGAGCACCGATCGTGACGATGTAGCGCAGCCAGTCGGGCGACAGCCGGGGGTTCATGCGCGCGCGCCGCTCCGCGAGCTCGTCGAGCGTGCCGGGACGGCGTTGCGCGTCGATGCTCCGCCGACGGTGGTCGAGCCACGCCTCCAGGTCCTTGGCGAGCAGGCGGGTGCGCTCGTGGTTCGCGATGTCGGGAGGGAGTCGCTTGGACGGAAGGCCGTCGAGGTTCGCCAGATGGCTCACCCGGTGCGGCATCGCCTCGGCGAGCTGCATCATGAGCCCGCCGCCCTTGGAGTGCCCGACGACCGGCACGGGCGCCCGCGTGGTGCTGTCGAGCACTGCGAGCGCATCGCGCACGTCGGCATCCCACGAGTAGAGCGCCGCGTGATCGGAGTCGCCGTGCCCGCGCTGGTCCCAGGCGACGACTCGGTACCCGGCGTCGGCGAGGCGCGGCGCGAGGAGGTCGAACGTCGCCGCGAAGTCCATCCCTCCGTGGCAGAGCATGATCGGCGGCGCGTCGAGGTCGCCCCATTCGTACGTGGCGATCTGCACGCCGTGCGCGTCGACGCGGCGACGGCGATCGGGCCGCCGAGCCCCGGGATACGTGAGCGTCTCGTCGGTCACCGTCACGCGCCCGAGACTAACGGTGCCGCGTCGCAAGGTTGGGCCGTAAGGTTTGGGGATGAAGGCAGCAGCCGGGGTGGGCCTCGCGGTGACGGCATTGGTTGCTTTGCTCGCCGCGTGCGGTGGGGACGACAGCGGCAGTGCCGCCGCGACGACTGCCGCGATCATCACCACGACGACGACGATCGCCACGACGACGACCGCGACCCAAGTGACCTACGTGATCGCGAAGGGCGACTCGCTGTCGAAGATCGCGAAGAAGTTCAACATGACCGTCGAGCAGCTCATCACGATCAACAACATCAAAGACGCCGACCACATCGAGGCCGGCCAAGTGCTGATCATCGTGCCCGCCCCGCCGGCCGCCACGCCGACGACGACGGCTCCTGCGCCACCACCGTCGACCTAGCGGTTCCGGCACCGCGCGGTTTCGATCCCGCCAGGCCAGGGGTACGGTCGAAGCATGACGTACACCCTCCCCGACCTCCCGTATGCAGAGAACGCGCTCGAGCCCTTCTACTCGGCCGAGGTTCTCGCCTTGCACCACGGCAAGCACCACAAGGCGTATGTCGACGGGTGCAACAAGACCCTCGAGCGACTCGCCGACGCCCGCGACAAGGGCGACTACGACAACATCGTCGGCCTCGAGAAGGCCCTCGCGTTCAACCTCTCCGGCCACGTGCTCCACACCCTCTTCTGGCAGAACCTCAGCCCCGACGGCGGCGACAAGCCGAGCGGCGATCTGGCAGCCGCGATCGACGAGCACTTCGGCTCGTTCGACGCGTTCCAAGCCCAGATGACCCAAGCCGTCGTGACGGTGCAGGGCTCGGGCTGGGGTGCGCTGGCATGGGAACCCCTCGGCCAACGTCTCTACGTCGAGCAGATCTACGACCATCAAGGCAACGTCGGCCAGAGCGGTCAGAACCTCCTCGTGATCGACGCGTGGGAGCACGCCTACTACCTCCAGTACAAGAACGTGCGCCCCGACTACGTCAAGGCGATCTGGAGCATCGTCAACTGGGACGACGTGAGCGCGCGCTTCGAGCGCGCTCGCACGATGGAGTTCTGACTCCGAAACCAGGGGGTAGGTTCACCACTGGTGGACATCACGATGCCCCAACTCGGTGAGACAGTCACCGAGGGCACGGTCTTGCGGTGGTGCAAGCAGGTCGGCGAGCACATCGGGATCGACGAGGCGTTGCTCGAGGTGTCGACCGACAAGGTCGACGCCGAGGTGCCCTCGCCGGTCGCAGGGGAGATCGTCGAGATCCTCGTCGCCGAAGGTGACACGGTCCCGATCGGCGCGCGGCTCGCGGTGATCACCGAGACCGACGACGCGGTAGGCCCGCCGCGTCCGGTCGTTGCGGCCCCGGCTCCCGCCGCGCCGCCCCCGCCCCAGCGTTTGGTCACCAGCAGCACATCTGCGCTCCCCGTTGGCCAAACGGTCGAAGACGAGGTGGTGCCGTTCAGCAACATCCGCAAGCGCACCGCGGAGAACCTCACGCAGTCGCTGCGCACCTCGGCACACACGCTCGTGGCAGTGGAGGTCGACTACGAGGGCGTGAACAAGGTGCGCCGCGCGGCCGGCCTCACCTACTTGCCGTTCGTCGCGCGCGCGGTCGTCGACGCCCTCGCAGCCTTCCCCCGGTTGAACGCATCCGTCGTCGACGACGAACTCGTCGTGCACGGCGCGGTGCATCTCGGGATCGCGGTCGATCTCGACTTCGAGGGCCTCGTCGTGCCGGTGATCCGCGACGCTCAGACGAAGTCGATCGCGGAGCTCGCGGCGGCGGCCGCCGACTTGGCCCGGCGCGCTCACGCGAAGCGGCTCACCGCCGACGACCTCGCCGGCGGCACGTTCACGATCACCAACGCCGGCGGGTACGGCACGCTGCTGACCGGGCCGATCATCAACCAGCCGCAGGTCGGCATCGTCTCGACGGATGGCGTCGAGATGCGACCGGTGGCCGTCCCGGCGGGCGACGGGGACTACGGCGTCGCAGTGCACCCGATGGGCAACATCACGATGTCCTTCGACCACCGCGCGAATGACGGCGCGTACTGCTCGGCGTTCCTCGCCGAGGTGAAGGACATCCTGCAGACGCGCGACTGGTCGACCGAGGTCGCAGAGACTGTCGTCGCCCGTTCGCAGCCGACACGTGCACCGACACCGAGCGCCCCGAAGCCACCCGTCGAGTTCCCGCGCGACGAGCTCATCGAAGACTTCCGCCGCGCGTGCATCTCCCGTGCGCTCGACGACCGAGAGATCAACCTGCAACGCCAGAGCCGCGTCTTCTTCCAGATCGCGGGCGCCGGCCACGAGGCGTTGCTGCTCGGGCTCGCGCGGCACCTGCGCCCCGGCTACGACTGGTTCTTCCCGTACTACCGCGACCAGGCGTTGATGCTCGGGCTCGGCATCAGCGCCCACCAGATCCTCCTCCAGGCGGTCGGCTCCGCCGACGATCCCGCGTCCGGCGGACGGCAGATGCCGTCGCACTGGGGCAGCGTCGAGCACCACGTCGTGACCCAGTCGAGCCCGACTGGCACCCAGTGCCTGCCAGCAGTCGGATGCGCCGAGGCCGCGCGCTACATCTCTCGCCGGCCCCACCTCCCCGGCTGCACTGCGCACGGCGACGAGCTCACCTACGTCTCCCTCGGCGAGGGCGCGACGTCCGAAGGCGAGTTCTGGGAGAGCCTCAACACCGCGTGCACGTTGCACTTGCCCGTCGTGTTCCTCGTCGCCGACAACGGCTTCGCGATCTCGGTCCCGTCGAGCGACCAGTCGCCGGCGCCGATCTCCGAGCTCGTCCGCGGCTTCCGTGGCCTCGACGTCCACCGGCTCGATGGCACCGACTACTTCCAGGTCCGTGAGCGTGCCGCGTCGATCATCAGCCATGTCCGGGCGGGAGTCGGGCCCGCGCTGATCCACGCGACGGTGACCCGGCCGTACTCCCACTCGGGCGCCGACACGCAGGCGAAGTACCGGTCGCCAGAGGAGCTCGCCGACGAGCAGGCCCGCGATCCGATCACGCGCATGCGCGCCGAGCTGGTCGCGCGCGGAGTGCTCACCGAGGAGGAGGCCGACGCTGTCCGCGCCGAGGCGTCGGCTCACGTCGCGGAGGCCGCACAGCTCGCGCTGCGAGCCCGCCGACCCGATCCCGCGTCGGTCACCGAACAGGTCGTGGTCCTTCCCTCGATCCCTCCACCGCCGGAGCCCGGGACCGCGGGCGACGTCGTTGCGTTCGGGGAGGCGATCAAGCGCACGCTCCACGAGCAGATGGCTGAGGACGAGCGCATCCGGGTGTTCGGCGAGGACGTCGCTGACGCTCGCGAGACACTCCTCGCGAACGTCGAGGGAAAGGGCGGTGTGTTCGGCACGACACACGGGCTCCAACGAGCGTTCGGCATCGCGCGCTGCTACAACACGCCGCTCGCGGAAGCGAACATCATCGGCCGTGCCGTGGGCCAAGCGGTCCGGGGCCTGCGACCCGCGCCCGAGATCCAGTTCTTCGACTACATCTGGCCCGCGATGCAGCAGCTGAAGAGCGAGGCGGCAACGATCCGCTGGCGCTCGAACGGCGCGTGGACATGCCCGATGGTGGTGCGCGTGCCGATCGGTGGCTACCTCACGGGCGGATCGATCTGGCACAGCCAGTCAGGCGAGTCGATCTTCGCCCACATCCCTGGGTTGCTCATCGCGTTCCCGTCCCGGGCGCGCGACGCGGCCGGCCTCCTGCGTGCCGCGTTCCGCGCCGAGGATCCGGTTTTGTTCCTGGAGCACAAGCACTTGCTTCGCCAGCCGTACACGCGCGACCCGTATCCCGGGCCCGACTACGTGCTGCCCTTCGGGTGCGGCGACATCCGACGTCCCGGCCGTGATCTCACCATCGTCACCTGGGGCGCCACCGTCGAGAAGTCGCTGCAGGCCGCAGGCTTGGTGCAGCAGGAGCGCGGCCACGAGGTCGAGGTGATCGACCTGCGGACCATCTCCCCGTGGGACCACGACATCGTCGGCGAGAGCGTGCGACGGACGCGCCGGCTCGTCGTCGTGCACGAGGACGTGCTCACCGTCGGCTTCGGAGCAGAGATCGCAGCGTGGGCGGCAGAGGCGCTGTGGAGCGAGCTCGAGGCACCCATCCGGCGGGTCACCGCGCTCGACACCCACGTCGCGTACGAGCCCACGCTGGAGCAGGCGATCCTCCCCCAGGTCGACGACATCGTGGCGGCGGTCGCGGCAACGCTCCCGTGAGCGGCACCGTAGGCTGATCGCGTGCGTGCGACTCCGACTGCTCCCACCGCGCTGCGATCGAACGACCCGTGCTGGTGTGGCAGTGGCCGCAAGTACAAGCGCTGCCACAAGGAGCTCGAAGGCCGCGTGCTGCCGGGCACGATCAGCCCGACTCGACCGGTGCCGCCCGACATCGCGCGGCCTCCGTATGCGGACACAGGCGTCGCGGTGCGCCGGCCCGAGCCTCACGTCAAGTCTCCGGACGTCATCGAGCGGATGCGCCGCACGGGCCGCTCGGCGGCGGAGGTGCTCGCGGCCACAGGCGCTGCGGTGTGCCCCGGCATCACCTCCGACGAGCTCGACGCGATCTGCCACACCGCCTGCATCGAGCGCGGCGGCTACCCGAGCCCGCTGAACTACAACGGCTTCCCCAAGTCGATCTGCACGTCCGTGAACGAGGTCATCTGCCACGGCATCCCCGATGACCGGCCACTCGTCGACGGCGACATCGTGAACCTCGACGTCACGCTGTACCGCGAGGGTGTGCACGGCGACACGAACGCCACGTTCCTCGTGGGTGAGGTCGACGAGGGCTCGAAGCGCTTGGTTCGGGTCACGCACGAGTGCCTCATGCTCGGCATCGAGGCGGTGAAGCCTGGACGCCCGCTGTCCGACATCGGGCGGGCGATCGAACGCCACGGCACGTAGCACTCGCTTGGTGTCGTGCGGGCGTTCATCGGCCACGGCATCGGCGAGCAGTTCCACACCGACTTGCAGATCCTGCACTACTACGACCCCGCGCTCGCCACGCCCATGCAGCCGGGCATGACCTTCACGATCGAGCCGATGATCACGATGGGCCGCTGGCAGCACCGCATGTGGGACGACGGCTGGACCGCGGTCACGATCGACGGGCGGCGCACCGCGCAGTTCGAGCACACGATCCTCGTCACCGACGACGGCGCAGAGATCCTCACGCTCGCCGGCTGAACGCGTCCGTGACCCGCATCGCGGCGGTCGACGTCGTCGACGTCCGCTTCCCCACGTCCGACGCATTGGACGGCTCCGACGCCATGCATCCCGATCCCGACTACTCGGCGGCATACGTGGTGCTCCGCACCGATGGCCGAGACGCTGACAACCCGCGCCGGCAAGGCCACGGCCTCGCGTTCACGATCGGCCGAGGCACCGAGATCGTCTGCAAGGCAGTCGACGCACTCGTGCCGATGGTGATCGGCCTCGACGTCGACGAGCTGTCCGCGGACCTCGGCCGGTTCAGCCGCATGCTCGCTGGTGATTCGCAGCTCCGTTGGATCGGCCCGGAGAAGGGAGCGATCCACCTCGCGGTCGCCGCGGTCGTGAACGCGGCATGGGATCTGCGCGCCAAGCGAGAAGGGCAACCACTGTGGCGCTTGCTCGCGGGCCTGTCCCCCGAGGCCATCGTCGACCTCGTCGACTTCACCTACCTCACCGACATGGTCACGCCTGCCGCCGCGGTAGCCCTCCTCCGTGAGCAGCAGCCGCATCGCGCCGAGCGGATCGCGGAGCTCGAGGTGACGGGCTATCCCGCATACACCACCTCCGCAGGCTGGCTCGGCTACGACGACGACAAGATCCGTACGCTCTGCCGCGAGGCGATCGCGGACGGGTTCAACGCCATCAAGATGAAGGTCGGCGCGAACCTCGACGACGACCAACGCCGCGCCGGGCTGCTGCGCAGCGAGCTCGGTCCGGATCGCTTGCTCATGACCGACGCGAACCAGCGCTGGGATGTCGGCGAAGCGATCGAGTGGATGCGCGCGCTCCGGCCGCACGACCCCTACTGGATCGAAGAGCCGACGAGCCCCGA
>DATKAS010000484.1:0-6567 GCA_035497855.1 Acidimicrobiales bacterium | reverse complement strand
TTGGTCGCCTGACACCTCCGCACGCTACGTTCGCAGCCGATGGTCGCCGCCCAGCCTGCCGGCAACCCGCTCTCTCCTTACCTGTCCTTCGAGCGCCCGGCGTGGTCGGCGCTTCGGGCGGCGACCCCGCTCACCCTCGACGAGCGCGACCTCGACGACCTCCGCGGCATCAACGAGCGCCTCTCGCTCGAAGAGGTGACCGACATCTATCTGCCGCTCTCGCGGCTCCTCAACCTCTTCGTGTCTGCGAGCCAGGACCTCTCGGCCGTCACCGACACCTTCCTGGGGAGCCTCGCTCCGCGTGTGCCCTATGTGATCGGGATCGCGGGCAGCGTCGCGGTCGGCAAGAGCACGACGGCCCGCATCCTGCAGACGCTTCTGTCGCGCTGGCCACACCATCCCAAGGTCGACCTCATCACGACCGACGGCTTCCTGTATCCCAACGCCGTGCTCGAAGAGCGCGGGATCATGGCCCGCAAGGGCTTCCCCGAGAGCTACGACGTGCGTCACCTCGTGCAGTTCATGGCCGAGGTGAAGTCAGGCAAGGAAGACGTCGAGGCGCCCGTCTACTCGCACATCGTCTACGACATCGTGCCCGGCGAGACCCAAGTGGTGCGCCAGCCCGACATCGTGATCGTCGAAGGGCTCAACGTGCTCCAGTCGGGAGGCACGCGCCTCGGATCGGGTGATGCTCCGCCGATCTTCGTGTCCGACTTCTTCGACTTCTCGATCTACGTCGACGCCGAGGAAGCACACGTCGAGCAGTGGTTCCTCGAGCGGTTCCAAGCGCTGCGAGCCACGATCTTCCGTGACCCGAACTCGTACTTCCACCGCTTCGCGGAGATGAGCGACGAGCAAGCGACGGAGTTCGCGCACGGCATCTGGACCGAGATCAACGGCCGCAACCTCCGCGAGAACATCCTGCCCACACGCGAGCGGGCCCGGCTCGTTCTCGAAAAGGGTCCCGACCACAGCGTGCGGCGCGTCCGGCTGCGCCGGCTGTAGCCCGTGGGCGCGATCGACGTGCAGGGCGTGGCGTGGAAGCGCCCGGGCAGTGGCGCTCGCCTCTTCCACGACGTCTCGTTCCGCGTCGGGAACGGCGAGCACGTCGCACTGGTCGGTGCGAACGGCGTCGGCAAGTCCACAGTGCTGCGCATCCTCGCCGGTGACGAGAAGGCCCGTGAGGGCTCGGTGCACATCGACGGACGCGCGGGGGTCATGCGCCAGCTCGTCGGTTCGATCCGCGACGACACGACCGTGCGCGCCTTCCTTGTCTCGCTCTCTGCACCCGGTGTGCGCGCGGCCGCGGCCAAGCTCGCCGCTGCGGAGCGCGCCGTCGCCGAGCATCCGAACGACACCGACATCGCGCTCCGCTACGCCGACGCGCTCAGCGCGTGGGGCGACGCGGGCGGATACGACGCCGAGGTGTTCTGGGACGTCTGCCTCACAGAGGCGTTCGGCGTCGACCTCGGCCAGGTCGGTGACCGCCCAGTTGCGTCACTCTCGGGCGGCGAGCAGAAGCGCCTCGCGCTCGAAGTGCTGCTGCGCGGCACCGACGACGTACTGCTGCTCGACGAGCCCGACAACTTCCTCGACATCCCCGCGAAGCGCCGCCTCGAACAACAGTTGCGAGCGAGCGGGAAGACAATCTTGTTCGTCAGCCACGACCGCGAGCTGCTCGCGGCGACCGCCACGAAGGTCGTCACCCTCGAAGCGAGTGGCGCCTGGACCCACGGCGAGTCGTTCGCGACCTACTACGAAGCGCGCGACGCGCGGCGCGCTCGCATCGACGACGAGTTCGCGCGCCACGCGCGTGAGCGCGAGCGGCTCGTCGAGATCATGAAGGAGATGAAACGGCGCGCGAAGTACGCCGACAACTTCGCTCCCAAGGCCAAAGCCGCCGAGAGCCGGCTCCGTCACTTCGACGAGGCGGGTCCTCCCCCGGAGCGCGTGAAGGACCAGAAGATCACGGTCCGCCTCGGAGGTGGTCGCACCGGGAAGCGCGCGGTCGTGCTCGAGGAGCTCGAGCTCGACGGCCTCACCGATCCGTTCGACGCGGAGCTGTGGTTCGGGGAGCGCGTCGCGGTCGTCGGGCCGAACGGCACCGGCAAGAGCCACTTCCTCCACCTGCTCGCAGGACGGGACATCGCGCATCACGGGCAGTGGAGTCTCGGCGCGAACGTGATCCCGGGCTTCTTCAGCCAGACCCACGACCATCCCGAGCTCACCGGACGCACGCTGGCCGACATCCTTGCGAGCCGCGATCACGCGCGTGGCCCCGCGATGAGCCGCTTGCGCCGCTACGAGCTGCAGGGCTGCGCGGACCAGCCGTTCGAGACGCTGTCGGGCGGGCAGCAGGCGAGGTTCCAGGTGCTGCTGCTCGAGCTCGACGGTGCCACGCTGCTGCTGCTCGACGAGCCCACCGACAACCTCGACCTCGCGTCCGCGGAAGCGCTCGAAGACGGCCTCAGCGAGTTCGAGGGAACCGTCATCGCCGTGACCCACGACCGTTGGTTCATGCGCGGGTTCGACCGATTCCTCGTGTTCGGCGACGACTGCAAGGTCACCGACCACCGCGAGCCCCCCGCCGAGGTGCTCGGCGGCCGCTGACCGCGCTCCGTCGCCGCGGCGACGGGTTCGGGTTCGACGTTCGGTGCCTCTGCCATCGCGAGGACGGCAAGAGCGGCGACCACGACCGCCATGCCGAGGGCTTGCACGACGTTGAGCGACTCACCGAGGAACACCGCGGCCCCGATCGTCGCGAGGACCGGCTCGCCGAGCACGAGCACCGACGACGTCGACACGTCGACGTGCGCATGCGCCCACGTCATGAGCCCGTGGCCCGCCGCGCCGGGCACCAAGACGAGCAGCACGAGCCACAGCCACCCGACGCCGTGCACCGAGCCGAAGTCCTGGCCGGTGAGCAACGCGATCGGCGTCACGGTGAGCGCCGCGACGACCGTCATCGCGGACAGGTACTCGAGCGTGCCCACTCCCTTGCGAGCGTGCTTGGTCACGAGGAAGAAGGCCGCCCACGAGATCAAGTTGACGACCGCGAGCAGATCGCCCGCGTTCGACCGATCACCGCTCGACCCGCCGGCGAGCACCACCACGACGACGCCGGCGATCGCGAGCGTCGAGCACAGCACGGCTCGGCGCGTGACCTTCTCCCCCATGAATTTGACCGCGATGGGGAAGACGATCACTGGCGTGAGCGAACCGATGATCGCGACGTTCGCGATCGACGTCATGCGCACCGAGGTGAAGTAGAGCGCGACGTTCAGGCCGAAGCAGACGCCGCCCAGCCAGGACCGGCGGACCACGTCCCAACTCAGCCGACGGCCCGTCACGACGAGCACGGTCGTGAGCAGGAACGCGCCGATCCACAGCCGGTAGAAGCTGACGATCAGGCCCGATGCGCCGATCGCCTTGCCGAGGACTCCGCCGAGTCCCCAGCAAGTCGTCGCCGCCAACACGGCGAGCACGCCGAAGCGCACGCCTACATCGGGACGCGCCTCTTCGATCGCGTCGACCGTCGTTCCCATCGTCAGCCCACGAGGTCGGACACGAACTCGGAGAAGACCTGGATGTGACGATCCATGTCCGCGTCGGTGTGCTGCACAGACACGAGCCACTGCTCGTCGAGGCCCGGCGGCAGGAGGATGCCCCGGTTGATGCCCCAGATCCAGTTCGCGAACGCGAGGTCCATGTCGGTGTTCTTGTAGTCGCGGTAGTTGCGCACGGGCGTAGGCGAGTACGTGACGCAGCCCTTCGCACCCATCTCCACGGTGTGGGCAGGCAGGCCGGCGTCGGCGATGATCTTGCTGATCGCGTCGACCATGCGGTGGTTGCGCGCCTCCACCTCGGCGACGGCCTCGCGCGTGCAGATGTCGCGGAGCACAGCGCGCGCTGCCGCCATGACGAGCGGGTTGCCGTTGTAGGTGCCGAGGTGCAGCACCTGGCCCTGCGTGATGGTCTCCATCACCTCCGCGCGACCGCCGAACGCGCCGATCGGCAGGCCACCGCCGATCGACTTCGCAAGGCACACCAGGTCGGGCTGCACCCCGTAGCGACGGGTCGCTCCGCCGTACCCGGCAGTGATGCCGGTCTTCACCTCGTCGAAGATCAACATCGTTCCGTGGCGCTGCGTGAGCTCACGTACGGCCTCGAGGTAGCCAGGATCGGGAGGGCAGATGCCGATGTTCTCCATCACCGGCTCGGTGATGAATGCGGCGACCTCGCCCTTGTTCGCGTCGAGCACGCGCTCGAGCGCCTCGATGTTGTTGAACGGCACGACCAGCGTGTCGTGCAGCACGCCCGGCGTGAGGCCCCCGGTCGCGGGCACCGGGTTCGGCGCGTCGGCTGGCCCCGCGAGGTCGAGAGACGGCTTCATCGAGATCATCACTTCGTCGTGATGGCCGTGGTAGCCGCCTTCGACCTTGATGATCTTCGACCGGCCCGTGTACCCCTTCGCGGCGCGGAGCGCGTCCATCGTCGACTCGGTGCCGCTGTTGGTGAAGCGCACGAGGTCGAAACCGAACCGCTCGATGAGGAGCTCGGCGACGTCAGCGTTGCCTTCGCTCGGCGTGACGTAGAGCGTGCCGTTCTCGAGCTGATCTTCGATCGCCTTGCGCATGATCGGATGGCTGTGGCCCGCGAACAGCGCGCCGTAGCCCATGTTGAAATCGATGTACCGGTTGCCGTCGAGGTCCTCGAGCCAAGACGCCTGGGCTCGACGGGCAACGACCGGATAGGGGTCGTAGAACTGGAACGAGGACGGAACGCCGAGGGGCAGCACCTTTGCTGCCCGCGCATTGGCCGCTTGCGACTTCGTCGTCCGGGCTCCGTACGCCTCCACCTCCCGCTCAGTGATCTGGCGGGCCCGGGCAGCCAGCGCTGCCCGATCGCGGGTGGGCGAGGACATGGGTATCACTTCCCAACTGAGGACCCGCTGGCCGATCGCCAGCGGGGACCACCAGCCTACGTGTCGACGGCCTCCGAACCGGGTCGAGATACGTCCAGAAGACGGGCCCGAGAGCCCTCGGAGTCGTGGACGAATTGCCCCGATCTCGGCGATCTTGGCGGTCTCGTGTGCAAATTCGGGCCACGAGACGCACACTCGCGGGGCAGGGGGCATCATTGGTCGGACGTCGAAAAGGAGCTCCCGCCATGGCTCTCGCCCCTTCGCTCACGACTCCTCTCGAACACCCCGGCCTCACCGATCCCGCGTACCGCGCGCGCCGGAGCGAGATCGCGAGCATCGGCGAGACCTACCGGCCCGGCGGCGCGATCCCCGTCGTGCACTACACGCCGGAGGAAGACGACGTCTGGATGGTCGTGTCGAGCGAGCTGGCCGCGAAGCACCAGCGCGATGCCGCCGATGCCTACCTCGAAGGCGCTGAGGCGGTGTCGTTGCCGTCGGATCAAGTGCCGCAGCTCGCCTGGGTGTCGCGACGTCTCACCGAGCTCACCCGCTTCCGCATCGAGCCGGTGCCCGGCCTCGTCCCCACGCGACGCTTCTACGGATCGCTCGCGGATCGCTGCTTCCTGAGCACGCAGTACGTGCGCCATCCGGCGGTGCCGCTCTACACCCCGGAGCCCGACGTCATCCACGAGGTGATCGGTCACGCGAACCAGCTCGGGCACCCGCTGTTCGCCGACCTCTACGAGGCGATGGGCTTCGCCGTGCGCCGCGTCGAGAGCAACGAGGCGCTCGACCGACTCAGCCGCGTGTGGTGGTTCACGATGGAGTTCGGCGTCGTGCACGAGCGCGGTGACCTGAAGGCGTACGGCGCCGGCATCCTCTCGTCCTTCGGCGAGCTGGACGTGTACCGAGACGCCACCATCCACCCGTTCGACCTGCGCGCGATGGAGACGCAGGCGTACGACATCACGACGTTCCAGCCCGTGCTCTTCGCGGCGGAGTCGATGCAACAGGTGTCCGACGAGCTGAGGCGGTACTTCGAGCGCGCCCGTGGCTGACTCGGACGCGGCGAGCAAGCCGCTCGACTCGATCGACCGCACGATCATCCGGCTGCTCACGGCCGACGGACGCATGTCGGTCAACGAGCTCGCCAACCGGGCCAACATCTCGCGAGCAAGTGCCTACAGCCGCCTCGAGCGGCTCGGAGCGTCGGGCGCGATCGAGGGCTTCACCGCGAGGGTCAACCCCCAGAAGGTCGGCCTCGAGATCGCCGCGTTGATCTTCGTGAACGCCGACCAGCACGGCTGGAAGACGTTGCAGCACAAGTTTCGGGATCTCCCGGGCCTCGAGCACCTCATGGTGACGACGGGGACGTTCGACTTCTGCCTGTTCGTGCGGGTGGCCGACATGCGAACGCTTCGAGACGTCGTGCTCGAGCGCCTCCAGTCGATGCCCGAGGTGCGCTCGACCCAGACCGCGTTCGTTCTCGACGAGCATCGGCCGTGGCCTATGTCAGACTGACAACCCCTTGGTGGCCGTAGCTCAGTTGGTTAGAGCGCCAGGTTGTGGCCCTGGAGGTCGGGGGTTCAAGTCCCCTCGGTCACCCCAAACGCCGCTGGCGGAAACCCGCCAGATCCAACGCT
>DATKAS010000483.1:0-8097 GCA_035497855.1 Acidimicrobiales bacterium | reverse complement strand
CAAGCCCGCGAGGCGCTCGCCCTCGGGCTCGTGAACCGTGTCGTGCCCGAGGACCGGCTGCTCGACGAGGCCGCGTCAGTTGCGGCTGAGATCGCGCTGGCGCCCCGCGACGTCTTGATGCGAACGAAGGCGAAGATCATCGCCGTCGCGGCCATCGACCCCGACGCCACGACGCTCGAGCTCTGACCCGGGAGCGCGGCACTCGGGTGTCCGGGCGCGTGTCTGCGCGTCCTGCTACCCGAGTGAGCTCGACGCGGACCAGCTGGCGTCGATCTCGGGTGTGCGGGCGCGCGTTCTCGAGTGCTCGCACCCGAGTCCGCGTCGAGGGATTCGTGACGGTCAGCGGTCTCGGCGGGTGATGGTGGAGCGGTAGCGGTTCGTGACGGCGAGCTCGTCGTGCACGAGCTCCAGGTCGAGGTCCATCGCGCCAGGGGCGTTCGGCACCATCGCCGACACCGTGCCGATCCGCACGCATTCGTCAGCCGGGACCTCGCCTTCCCAACGCCATGTGTGGTGGCCGCCCGCCCAGACCAGCCGTGCGGTGACGACGGCGCCGTGGAGCGGAGCGCGGAGGTCGCTGACGACGTGGATGTCGACCGCCAAGGAGTCGCCCGGCGCGACCAGCGCAGGTGGACGCTCCGCGACGACGATCACCGGACGGCACGCCTCGACCAACGCTTGGTAGCCCTGCTTGGGCTGGCGGTCGTGCTCGAGCACCGACATGGTCACCGAGGGGTGGCAGTCGGCGAAGAGGAGCATCGCGAAGCCGCCCGTCGGGCGGTACTTCAGGCGGCGCAGTGTCTCGATGTGGTGCTTCAGCACGGTCGCCTGGTACGCCTGCGTCGCTCGTCGCCACGCCTCGAACGTCTCGAACGACTCGGGCGGGACGTGCTTGTCGAACATCGCCTTCTGCAACCCGTACGTGCGCCCGGCCGTCTCCCAGTCGAGGTCGGGCCACTTCTCGGGATCGAGGAACTCGGCGTCCGAAGGGACTGCTTGCGCGCCGAACGAGCTGACGAAGCGAGCCATGCGCGGCACCGTCGCGCAGAACTTCGGGAAGTCGCGCTCGTGCCCGCTGAACCAGCCGAAGTAGATGTGGGTGTCGGTGCCGTCGAGCGTGGGCAGGTGCGGAAGGACGCCGGAATGCGCGTTCACAGGACGCGTGCCGTCGACGCGCTCGAACGTGTGCTTCACGGCGCGGTCGAGGACGCTGCGGTTGAACGTCGGGAGCTGTTGACCGACGGCCGCCTTCAGCGCGAACCGCTTCGGGTCGAAGTCCGCGGTCGGCTCGACGTCGACGGCGACAGGCATGTTGTGCCCGCACCACAGCGCGATCGACGGATGGTGCCCGAGGAGGTCGACCGCCTTGCGCGCCTGGCGGATGGCTTGCTTGCGAACGCTCCGCGCGTAGCCCCACTGCAGCGGCATGTCCTGCCACACGAGCAACCCTGCTGCGTCGGCTGCGTCGTACAGCTCGGGCCGCGCGATGTGTGCGTGCACGCGGACCAGATCGAGCCCGGCGTCGACCGCGAGGTGCACGTCGCGCTCGACCTCGTGGCTGGTCGCCTCGCCGAGCGCCATGCGCGTGGGTCCGTGGTTCGCGCCCTTCACGAAGATGCGCTCGCCGTTGACCGACAGCACCCAGTTCCGCATCGACACCGAGCGAAAGCCCATGCGGACGTCTCGCCGATGGCTCACGTCGTCGCCGACGAGCACTTCGACGCTCACGTCGTGGAGCGGCTGCGCGCCGAGCGCCTTCGGCCACCAGAGCGCGGGGTCGTCCACCCGCAGCTGCCATTCGACCCGATTCACGCCGACGGCGAGGGAATGATCGACGGTCGACTCTGCCAGCCCCGCGACCGCCGTTCGCACCGACACCGTGCGGGCTTCGTCGCTGTCGAGGTCAGCGACGATCGACAGGATCGCCCGCGTCGCATCGGCTTCGCGGCAGAGCACGCGCAAGCGGCTGATGCGCACCTCGCCGGTGCGCTCGACCCGGACGGGTCGCCAGACGCCGCCGGGGTTCCAATCGGGATCGATGCACTCCCAGTGCTGGAAGACACCGGTGATGTTCCGCTTCGCCGTGCGATCGCTCTGCCGTGCGCAGGCGACTTCGATGGCGAGCAAGTGCTCGTCTCGACCCGTCACATGGTCGGTGATGTCGAGCTCGTGCGGGAAGAAGTAGCCCTCGGTGTTGCCCAGGTAGCTGCCGTCGAGCCAGACGTCACCCAGGTAGAAGATGCCGTCGAACACGAGCCAGGTGCGCGCCCCGGCGCCGGCCCACTCCGGTGAGTCGAACCATCGACGGTGGAGCAGCGGGCCATCGGTCGTCGCGAACGCAGGGTGCGTGCGCCAGTGGCCGGGCAGCGTGACCGGTTCCCACTCGCGGTCGTCGTGCGACGGTTCGAAGAAGACGCGGCGAGTGGGCTCGTCCGCGATCGTCGCGGCCCAGGTTCCGGACAGCTCCATCCCCGGCTGGTCCATGCCCGCAAGAGGGTACCGGTGCCGGGCTGAGGCGGAGGGCGGTAGGTTGGCCCGCATGTCATCACGGCCCGCAACCCTCGGTCAGCTGCGCGACGCGGGCTGGCAGTCCGTCCCCGTGAAGGAGGAGGTGCGGCGCAACGCGATCGCGCGCATCGCCGCGGGCGAGCCGCTGGTCGAGCGGGTCATCGGCTACGAGGACACGGTGCTGCCACAGCTCGAGAACGCACTGCTCGCGGGCCACGACGTGATCTTCTTGGGGGAGCGTGGCCAAGCGAAGACGCGGATCATCCGTTCGCTCACGAACTTGCTCGACGAGTGGATGCCAGTCGTCGCGGGCAGCGAGATCAACGACGACCCGTACCATCCGGTGTCGCAGCACGCGCGCGATCTCATCCGCGAACGCGGCGACGACACGCCGATCGACTGGGTGCACCGTGACGACCGCTTCGGCGAGAAGCTGGCGACGCCCGACACGTCGATCGCGGACCTCATCGGGGAAGTCGACCCGATCAAGGTCGCCGAAGGCCGATACCTCTCCGACGAGCTCACGCTCCACTACGGGCTCGTCCCCCGGACGAACCGCGGCATCTTCGCGATCAACGAGCTCCCCGACCTCGCCGAGCGCATCCAGGTCGGCTTGCTGAACGTGCTCGAGGAGCGCGATGTGCAAGTGCGTGGCTACAAGATCCGCCTGCCCCTCGATCTCATGCTCGTGGCGTCCGCGAACCCGGAGGACTACACGAACCGCGGCCGCATCATCACGCCGCTGAAGGACCGGTTCGGCAGCCAGATCCGCACGCACTACCCGCTCGACGTCGAGACAGAGACGGGCATCGTGCTGCAGGAGGCCAGATCCTTCGACGTCGGTGGGCTGCGCGTGCACGTGCCCGAGTACATGGCCGAAGTCGTGTCGACGATCTCACATCTCGCACGCCAGAGCCCACACATCAACCAGCGGTCGGGTGTGTCGGTGCGCCTCAGTGTGTCGAACTACGAGACCCTTTCCGCCAACGCGGTCCGGCGTGCCCTGCGCCACGGTGAGCGTGATGTCGTGCCGCGCGTCTCTGACCTCGAGGCGCTCGCGGCGTCGACGTCCGGAAAGGTCGAGATCGAGAGCATCGAGGAAGGACGCGATGGCTCGATCATCGAGAACCTCGTGAAGGCGTCGGTCCTCACCGTCTTCAAGGGCCACTTCACGCCCGACAAGCTGCGTGACGTCATCTCCGCGTTCGACGAGGGGCTCATCGCGCACGTCGGCGAGGACGTGAGCTCTGCAGACGAGGCCGACCTCCTGGCGAAGGTGCCGAGCCTGCGCGAGCCGGTGTCCACACTCACCGACGACGAGAGCCCCGCGGCGATCGCGAGCGCGGTCGAGTTCCTGCTCGAGGGCTTGCATCTGTCGAAGCGGCTCAACAAGGACGCGTCGGGCGCTCGCGCCACCTACCGCAGCCGCGGCTGACGATCCGGGCGATCAGCTCGCGGTCGTCGCCGCGGACGTCGAGTCGCCCTTCACGGGCAGCGTCGTCAGACGCGCGACGAGCGCGTCGACCACCGCGTCCTCGTCGGACTGGACCGTCGGCGTGCCGGGGTTCGCGAACCACAGTGCGAGCAGCGCCCGATCGACCTTCACCACCATGAAGTCGGCAACGAAGTCCTGGTTGTCGCCGCGCCCGGGATAGACGAGCGACACGCGTGCCCCGGTGCTCTCGCCGGCTTTGATGTCCGTCGGGAGTGCCTCGGTCGGCTCGGTCGTGACGGGAGGGTTGGCGCGGAAGTCGATGGTGTTCTTCGCGATGCAATCGGTGAAAGCCGGCGTCGTCGCGACCTTGTACAGCTCAGCCGCCTGATCGGGACTCGTCGTCACCAGCGCGTTCGACGCCGCGAATGCGCCGTTGACCCGTGTGAACCTGGGTGATCCCGCGTTCGCCGAGATGATCTTCGGGTCGAGCGCCTTGCCTTGCGCGGAGGCGAGGCAGTCGGCGAACGGGAGCCCCACCGTGGGCTTGCCCTCGGCGTCGCTGATCTCTCGCCACTCAGGCCCGAAGTCCGGGCGGAAGAAGATGCTGCGCAGCGCCCACGCCTGGTCTTCGATCTTCAGCTGGGCCGCCTGCACCTCGGCCGAGGCGTCGTCGTTCTCCTTCGGCGCGCCGATGCGCAGCGCGCAGCCCGTCAACGAGGTGCACAACAGGACGACCAGAAGAGCGGCACGCAGACGCACCTGCGGCATTTTACGGCCGGCCACCTTCTCCTCATCGGCACCCCGAGCCCCGAGTTCAGGCCGCCCGAGTCTCGAGACGCAGCGGTAGCGTGCGGTCATGACCGGACGGTTCTCGTACTCACGGTGGGACGGCACGCAGGTCGGGTTCGAGCTCGACGCCGACGCCGTGCTCGCCGAGATCACCGACGACCTCTTGTACCACGGCGATCTGAACAACGCCCTCCGGCGGATGATGCAGTCGGGCTTCCGCGACCGCAACGGCGAGCGGCTCGAAGGCATCCGGGAGATGCTCGAGAAGCTCCGCCGCAAACGTCGGGACGAGCTCGAGCGCTACGACCTCGGGGGCGTGTACGACGACATCGCGCAAGAGCTCCGGGAGGTCGTCGAGCAGGAGCGCGACGAGCTCGACCGCCAGATGCAGCAGGCGCGGGAGTCCGGCGATCAGCGCCGCGAGGATCTCGCGCAGCAGGCCACCGAAGAGCGCCACATGCAGCTCGACATGCTCCCGCCCGACCTCGCGGGCCAGGTGCGCGACCTCCAGCAGTACGACTTCCAGTCAGCCGAGGCGCGGCAACGGTTCGAGGAGCTGCTCGAGAAGCTGCGCCAGCAGCTCGCGCAGAGCTACTTCAACCAGATGGCCGGCGCGATGAGCAACGTCGATCCCGCTCAGATGCAGCGGATGAAGGACATGCTCTCCGAGCTGAACGAGATGCTCGCGCAGCGAGAGCGAGGCGAGGAGCCCGACTTCGAGGGCTTCATGCAACGCTACGGCGACTTCTTCCCGGAGAACCCGCAGAGCCTGGACGAGCTGCTCGAGATCATGGCGCAGCGCATGGCCGCGATGCAGTCGATGCTCAACTCGATGACGCCCGAGCAGCGCGCCCAGCTGCAGGGCCTCGCCGAGCAGCTGCTCGAAGACATGGACCTGCGCTGGCAGGTCGATCAGCTCGGCGAGCACCTCCGCGGCCTCTTCCCGCAGATGGGATGGGATCGTCGCTACGACTTCAGTGGCCAGGACCCGTTGGGCTTCGCTGAGGCCGCGCAGCTCATGAACGAGCTCGGTGACATCGACCAGCTCGAGAACTTGCTGCGCGGCGCCACCAACCCGGGAGCGCTCGCCGAAGTCGACATCGATCGGGCCCGTGACCTGCTCGGCGATCAGTCGGCGCGCAGCCTCGAGCGCCTCGCTGAGCTCGCCAAGATGCTCGAGCAGGCCGGCCTCATCGAGAACAAGGAGGGCCGCTACGAGCTGACGCCGAAGGGCATCCGCAAGATCGGGGCGAACGCGCTCTCCGATCTCTTCGCCAAGCTCGCCAAGGACAAGATGGGCAAGCACGAGCTCGAGCGCAGCGGCGTCGGGCACGAGCGCTCGTACGAGTCGAAGCCCTACGAGTTCGGCGACCCGTTCAACCTCGACATCCACCGCACGATCCGCAACGCGATCCAACGCACGGGTGGTGGCACGCCGGTGCGCCTGTCACCGGACGACTTCGAGGTCGAGCGCACCGAGACCCTCGTGCGGTCGAGCACCGTCCTCATGCTCGACCTGTCGCTGTCCATGCCCATGCGCGACAACTTCCTCGCCGCGAAGAAGGTCGCGATGGCGCTGCACTCGCTCATCTCGAGCCAGTTCCCGCGCGACTTCCTCGGCATCGTCGGGTTCTCCGAGATCGCGCGTGAGCTCAAGCCCGAGCAGCTCCCCGAGGTCTCATGGGACTTCGTCTACGGCACGAACATGCAGCACGGGTTCCTGCTGAGCCGCCGGATGCTCGCCCGTCAGTCGGGCACGAAGCAGATCATCATGATCACCGACGGCGAGCCCACGGCCCACCTGCTGCCCGATGGCGAGGTCTTCTTCAACTACCCGCCGGTGCAGGCGACTGTCGACGCGACCCTCAAAGAGGTCGCTCGGTGCACGCGGGAGGGCATCCGGATCAACACCTTCATGCTCGACGCCAACGGCTACCTCAAGGCCTTCGTCGAGAAGCTCACACAGCTGAACCGGGGCCGAGCGTTCTTCACGACGCCCGAGACCCTGGGCGATTACGTGCTCGTCGATTTCATCGAGCAGAAGCGGGCGATGCGGGGTGGGCGCAGCCGAACGGCCTGAAATGTCATGAAAAGACCATCAGCCCTTGCGCGAGCGTGAACTGGTAGGCGAAGATCACATCGGTGTAACTACACGGTTGCACTCTGATCCCGCTCGGCGGCCCAGATCGGCGGCGGGGGGAGGCCACACCGATGAAGCGCATCGAGTCCGCGTTCGATCCCGAGGACCGCAGCTGGCAGGACTACGCGAACTGCCTCGGCGTCGATCCCGACCTGTTCTTCCCAGAGCGGGGCGCCTCCACCCGTGAGGCCAAGGAGGTCTGCCGCGGCTGCGTCGTGCGCATGCAGTGCCTCGAGTACGCACTCGCCAACGGCGAGAAGTTCGGCATCTGGGGCGGCATGAGCGAGCGCGAGCGTCGCCGCATCCGCCGCCAGCGGGCCGCCGCCCGCCGCAGCACCGCTTCGGCCTAGCTCCGTCGCGCCAGCCGGGCTTCGATCGTCCGGTCCTCGCTGAGGTCGAGCTCGGTCCAACGGTGCGCCGGCACCGACCGCAGGACCGACGCTGGCACCAGGCCCACCAGCTCGGCTCTGGTCACCCGCGCCCCGGCTGCGACCGCGTCGAACGCCTGCGCCGGCCCGAACCGGTCGGGATCCACGAGATTGCACGACACCTGCACGCCGCTCGCCAAGTCGAACGCCAGCGCCCGCACGCCCGGACCTCGCAGCGCCCGCGCGATGTCGCGGGCCTGGGCCAGAGGAGCGTCGACCCACAGGTTGTAGGCGACCAGCGGCAACCGAGCCCCGACCGCGACGGCGCCCGCAGTGGCATGGGGCTCGGCGGGCCCGACGTCCGGAGCGAGGTCGACGAACGCGCGGCGGCGCACCGTGGGGAGGTCGCGCTCGGGGCCGTAGACGAAGCAGGGGAGGTCGAGCGTGAGCGCGGCCCAGCGGGCGAAGGCGTCCCGGGCCTCGCTGGCGTCAGCGAGCGTGCTCCCGAGAAGCGGCGCGAACGGGACGACATCGACCACCCCGAAGCGAGGATGAGCGCCCTCGTGGGTGCGGAGGTCGAGCCGGGCGACCGCCTCGATCGTCACCGCCCGTGGTGCCTCGTCGCCGCCGAGGGTCAGCACGCTGCGGTTGTGGTCCGGATCGGTGTGGACGTCGAGCAGATCGGCGCCTGCGGACGCCGCGATCGCGGCCACGAGTGCCTGTCGCCGGCCCTCGCTGATGTTGACCACGCATTCGAGCACGCCAGCCAGCCTGTCAGGGGCGACCTGTACGATTCGCCGTCGTGCCCTGCCCGTTGTTCCGGCTCTCGGGAACCGGGAGTGGCCGCGCGTCGTTCC
>DATKAS010000482.1:0-4518 GCA_035497855.1 Acidimicrobiales bacterium | reverse complement strand
ATGAGCGAGAAGAGCTGGGACGTGTACCCGTACTCGGAGTCGAGCTTCGACTTCCGCAAGCGCACCGTCAACGCCATCGAAGGCATCCTCGCGACGCATCCCGGCGAGCGAGTCGTCGTCGCGTGCCATGGCGGCGTGATCAACGCCTACATCGGCCACATCATCGGCGTCGGCTACGACATGTTCTTCCGCCCCGCGCACGCGTCGGTGAGCATCGTGCTCGCCGCGCAGAACGTGCGCGCGCTGCGCTCACTGAACGACGTGCATCACCTCGAGGCCGACGCGCTCGTCTCGCATTGAAGCGAGCGTTTGCGCAAACGGTCAGAGGAGGGGGCGCGTCGTGGGGAGGATCGGCGCGGGCAGCGTCGTGTCGCCCATCAACCACTGATCGACCGCGGCGGCGCACGAGCGGCCCTCGGCGATGGCCCACACGATCAAGCTCTGGCCGCGCCCCATGTCACCGCACGCGAACACGCCCTCGACCGACGTCTGGAACGCGCCGTCTCGGTCGACGTTGCCCCGCGGGTCGAGGGCGACGCCGAGCTGATCGAGCATTGGTCCACGCTCCGGCCCGACGAAGCCCATCGCGAGGAGGACGAGCTCACACGGCAGCTCGAACTCGGTGCCGTCGATCTTCTCGAACTTGCCGTCCCTCATCTCGACTTCGTGCGCGAGGAGCGCGCGCACATTGCCGTTCTCGTCACCGAGGAAGCATTCGGTGTTCACACTCCACACGCGCTCGCCGCCTTCCTCGTGCGCGGACGAGGTGCGATAGATCATCGACCACTGCGGCCACGGGTTGCCGGGCGCGCGGCTGTCAGGTGGCCGAGCCAGGATCTCGAGCTGGTGCACCGCGGCGGCACCCTGCCGATGCACGGTGCCGAGGCAGTCGGCGCCGGTGTCGCCGCCGCCGATGATCACGACGTGCTTCCCCGCGGCCGTGATCGGCGGCGCATCGAGGTCTCCCTCCTGCACACGGTTGGCGAGCGGGAGGAACTCCATCGCCTGATGGATGCCGTTCAGGTCGCGACCGGGGATGGGCAGGTCACGCCAGGCGGTCGCGCCAGCGGCGAGCACGATCGCGTCGAACTCCTCGTCGAGCTCGTCGATCGTGACGTCGACGCCGACCGCGACGCCGGCACGGAACTCGGTGCCTTCCGCGCGCATCTGCCCGAGCCGGCGCTCGAGCACGCGCTTCTCCATCTTGAACTCGGGGATGCCGTACCGCAGCAGCCCGCCCACACGATCCGCTCGTTCGAACACGACCACGCGATGCCCGGCTCGCGTGAGCTGCTGCGCGGCTGCGAGGCCCGCGGGACCCGACCCGACGACCGCGACGCTCTTCCCACTGAGGAAAGCAGGCGGTTGCGCTTCGACCCAGCCTTCGGCCCACGCGCGGTCGATGATCTCGACCTCGACCTGCTTGATCGTGACCGGGTCGCTGTTGATGCCGAGCACGCACGCGGCTTCGCACGGCGCCGGGCAGAGACGGCCGGTGAATTCGGGGAAGTTGTTCGTCGCGTGGAGGCGTTCGATCGCCTCGCGCCACGACTCGCGGTACACGAGATCGTTCCAGTCGGGGATCAGGTTGCCGAGGGGACAGCCGTTGTTGCAGAACGGGATGCCGCAGTCCATGCAGCGCCCTGCCTGATGCCGCAGCTCCTCCTCGGGGAACGGTTCGTACACCTCGCGCCAGTCGCGGAGCCGCACCGGCACCGGCCGGCGCGTGGGTCCCACGCGAGACCACTTGAGGAAGCCGGTGATCTCACCCATGGCTGGCCGCCATCACGCGCGTGAGCGTCTCGGCTTCGCTGATGTCGAGCGCTTCGGCTTCGCGCATCACTTCGAGCACCCGCTTGTAGTCCTTCGGCATGACCTTGTGGAACTGGGGAAGGGCGACGTCCCAGTCGTCGAGGAGCCTCTTCGCGACAACGGATCCGGTTTCGTCGCGATGCCTCGTGACGAGGTCGAGCACGGACGCCGCGTCCGCTTCGTCCAGTGGCTCGAGGTCGACCATCTCGTAGTTGACGAGGGCTGGGAACACACCGGTCGGGTCGTGCACGTACGCGACGCCGCCGGACATGCCGGCCCCGAAGTTGCGTCCAGTTGCACCGAGAACCACGACGCGACCGCCGGTCATGTATTCGCACCCGTGGTCGCCCACCCCTTCCACGACCGCTGTGGCGCCCGAGTTGCGCACGCAGAACCGCTCACCGACGACCCCGCGGATGAGCGCCTCGCCGCTCGTCGCTCCGTACAGCGCGACGTTGCCCGCGATGATGTTCTCCTCGGCGACGAAGGTCGCTCGCTTGTCGGGGAACAACACGAGTCGCCCTCCCGACAAGCCCTTGCCGAAGTAGTCGTTGGCGTCACCCTGCAGGCGCAGCGTGATGCCCCGGGGAACGAACGCACCGAAGCTCTGCCCGGCCGAGCCCGTGAAGTCGATCTGGATCGTGTCGTCGGCCAGCCCGTCCCCGCCGTAGCGGCGAGTGAGCTCGGATCCGAGCATCGTGCCGACGGTGCGGTTCACGTTGCGGATGGGCAGATCGAGATGCACAGGTTGCGCGTCCTCGAGCGCTCCTTCGCACAGCGCGATCAGCGTCTGGTCGAGCGCTCGGTCGAGTCCGTGATCCTGCGACGAGGTGCACAGCAGCGACTCACCCTCCCCCACCGGCGGCATCTCGAGGATCGGTGAGAGGTCGAGGTTCGATGCCTTCCAGTGCTCCACCGCGGCGGCCGTGTCGAGCATCTCGGCGTGACCCACCGCCTCCGCGATCGAGCGGAAGCCGAGCGCCGCGAGGTGCTCGCGCACCTCCTCTGCGAGGTACTCGAAGAAGGTCACCACGAACTCCGGCTTGCCGCTGAACCTCTTTCGGAGCTCGGGGTTCTGTGTCGCGACACCGACCGGGCACGTGTCGAGGTGGCAGACCCGCATCATGACGCAGCCCGACACCACGAGCGGCGCCGTGGCGAAGCCGAACTCCTCGGCACCGAGCAGTGCCGCGATGACGACGTCGCGCCCGGTCTTCAGCTGGCCGTCGACCTGCACGACGATGCGGTCACGCAGCCGGTTCACGAGGAGCGTCTGCTGGGTCTCGGCGAGGCCGAGCTCCCACGGCGCGCCTGCGTGCTTCAGCGACGTGAGCGGGCTCGCGCCGGTTCCCCCATCGTGGCCCGAGATCAGCACCACGTCGGCGTGCGCCTTCGACACGCCGGCGGCGACCGTGCCGACACCGACCTCGGCGACGAGCTTCACGTGCACGCGCGCTCGCGGGTTCGCGTTCTTCAGGTCGTGGATCAGCTGCTTCAGATCCTCGATCGAGTAGATGTCGTGGTGGGGAGGCGGCGAGATGAGCCCGACACCGGGAGTGGAGTGCCGCGTCTTCGCGATCCAGGGGTACACCTTGTGCCCGGGGAGCTGGCCTCCCTCCCCCGGCTTCGCGCCCTGTGCCATCTTGATCTGGAGGTCGTCCGCGTTGACGAGGTACTCGCTCGTGACGCCGAAGCGCGCCGACGCGACCTGCTTGATCGCCGAGCGGCGGAGGTCGCCGTTCTCGTCGGGGGTGTAGCGGTCGGCGTCTTCGCCGCCCTCGCCGGTGTTCGACTTCCCTCCGATGCGGTTCATCGCGATGGCGAGGGTCTCGTGGGCCTCCTTCGAGATCGACCCGTACGACATCGCGCCCGTCGCGAACCGCTTCACGATCTCGCCGACCGGCTCGACCTCCTCGATGGGGACCGGTGGGCGCTCCCCGACTTTGAAGCGGAACAGGCCGCGCAGCGTCGCGAGGCGCGTCGACTGGTCGTCGACGAGCCGCGTGTACTCCTTGAAGATCTCGTAGCGGCGAGCACGGGTCGCGTGCTGCAGCTTGAACACCGTCTCGGGATTGAAGAGGTGGTACTCGCCCTCGCGGCGCCACTGGTACTCGCCGCCGAGGTCGAGTGTTCGGTGGGCGCGCTGCGCGGGGTTCGCGGGGTAGGCCGTGGCGTGGCGAGCCCCGATCTCCGCGGCGAGCTCGTCGAGGCCGACGCCGCCGAGCCGGCTGACCGTGCCCGTGAAGTACTCGTCGACGAGCTCGTGACCGAGTCCGATCGCTTCGAAGACCTGGGCACCCGTGTAGGAGGCGACAGTGGAGATGCCCATCTTGGACATGACCTTCAGCACGCCCTTGCCGGCAGCTTTGATGTAGCTCTTCACGGCCTTGTGCGCGTCGACGCCCTCGAGCCGACCCTCGGCAATCATGTCCTCGATCGCCTCGAACGCGAGGTAGGGGTTGATCGCACCCGCGCCATAGCCGACGAGCAGGGCCATGTGATGCACCTCGCGTGCATCCCCCGACTCGATGACCAGGCCGACCCGCGTGCGGGTCTTCTCCCGGATCAGATGGTGGTGGACCGCCGACGTCATGAGCAACGACGGGATCGGAGCGAGCTCTTCGGTCGAGTCGCGATCGGAGAGGACGATGATGCGCACGCCCTCGTCGATCGCGTCGCTCACCTCACGACGGAGCTGCTCGAGCG
>DATKAS010000481.1:0-2783 GCA_035497855.1 Acidimicrobiales bacterium | reverse complement strand
GTGATCGCGAACTGCGCGGGCGACGTGCCGATGATGCGATAGCGCTTGGGCAGCAATCCCGCGGCCGCGAGGTGGTAGAGGCCGGGGATGAGCTTGCGCTTCGCGAGATCGCCTGTCGCGCCGAACAGCACGATCACGTGGTCGACGGGGGTCTCTTGGCTCATGTCAGCTCACAATCTGTCCGGTAGGTTCCCGCAGTCATGGCGACTCCAGGAAACGAGAAGAGCGAAGACGAGAAGCGCCTCGCTGCGGAGGCTTCTGTCGAGCTCGTCGAAGACGGCATGACCGTCGGCCTCGGCACGGGCTCGACGGTCGCGTACCTCTTGCCCGCCCTGGCGCGTCGCAACCTCAGCCTGCGCTGCGTCGCGACCTCGCCGCGCACCGAGAAGGCCGCCACCGAGCTCGGGCTGCGGGTCGAGCCGTTCGACACCATCGATCGGTTCGACGTGACGATCGACGGCGCCGATCAGATCGCGCCCGACGGCTGGCTCGTGAAGGGCGGTGGCGCCGCGCACACGCGCGAGAAGCTCGTGGCCGCGGCCGCCGATCGGTTCGTCGTGATCGCGGACTCGTCGAAGCCCGTTCCGGCACTTCACGGGCCCGTGCCGCTCGAGCTGCTCGAGTTCGGTCTGACGGCGACGCTGCATCGGCTCGGTGACGTGACGCTCCGCGACGTCCCTCGCAGCCCCGACGGCGGCGTGATCGCGGACTACACGGGCGTGTTCACCGATCCGGCCGCGCTCGCGGAATGGCTCGCGCAGACGCCGGGCGTCGTCGAGCACGGCTTGTTCCCGCCGCACATGGTCGCGACCGTCATCGTCGCCCGAGGAGGCGAGATCGAACATCGGGAGATCAGCGCTCCAAGCTCTTGACTCAGCGCTTCAGTGCTCGGTACTTGCGGATCAGCGCGTTGGTGGACGAGTCGTGTGCGAGGGCGGGGTCGCTCTCGCTCTCGAGCTCCGGGATGATCCGCGCGGCGAGCACCTTGCCGAGCTCGACGCCCCACTGATCGAACGAGTCGATCCCCCAGATCACGCCCTGCGTGAAGACGCTGTGCTCGTACAGCGCGATGAGCGCTCCGAGCACGTGCGGGGTGAGCACCTCGGCCAGGATCACGTTCGTCGGCCGGTTCCCCTCCATCACCCGGTGCGGCACGACCGCCTCGGGCGTGCCTTCATCGCGCACTTGCTGCTCGGTCTTGCCGAACGCGAGCGCCTCGGCTTGCGCGAAGACGTTCGACGACAGGATGTCGTGGTGGTCGCGGATCGGGTTCAGCGTCTTGCCGAACCCGATGAGATCGACGGGGATGAGCTTCGTGCCCTGATGGATGAGCTGGTAGAAGCTGTGCTGCCCGTTCGTGCCGGGCTCGCCCCAGAACACCGCGCCGGTCTGGTAGTCGACGTGGGTGCCCTCGAGGGTGACGTGCTTCCCGTTCGACTCCATCGTGAGCTGCTGCAGGTACGCGGGGAAGCGCTTGAGGTACTGCTCGTAGGGCATGACGCCGATCGACTGCGCGTCGAAGAAGTCGGAGTACCACACGACGAGCATCCCCATCAGCGCCGGCAGGTTCTGAGCGAGCGGCGCGGTGCGGAAGTGCTCGTCCATCGCGTGAAAGCCCGCGAGCATCTCCTTGAAGCCGTCGGGACCGACGGCGAGCATCGTCGACAGCCCGATGGCCGAATCCATCGAGTAGCGGCCGCCGACCCAGTCCCAGAAGCCGAACATGTTCGCCGTGTCGATGCCGAACTCCGAGACCTTCTCCGCGTTCGTCGACACGGCCACGAAGTGCTTGGCGATCGCCGACTCGTCGCCGAGCTGCTCGAGCGCCCACGCTCGCGCCGAGTGCGCGTTCGTGAGCGTCTCGAGGGTCGTGAAGGTCTTGGACGAGATGATGAAGAGCGTCTCGTCGGCGGCGAGATCGCGGGTGGCCTCGGCGAAGTCGGTCGAGTCGACGTTCGAAACGAACCGGAACGTCATGTCTCGCCGCGTGTAGTGGCGCAGCGCCTCATACGCCATCACCGGGCCGAGGTCAGAACCACCGATGCCGACGTTCACCACGTTCTTGATGGGCTTGCCGGTGTGGCCCTTCCACTCCCCTGAGCGCACGCGGTCACAGAACGCGCTCATGCGATCGAGCACCTCGTGCACCTGGGCGACGACGTCGACGCCGTCGACCACCAGGGAGCTGCCCTTCGGCATGCGGAGCGCGACGTGCAGCACCGAGCGGTTCTCCGACACGTTGATCCGCGCGCCGGTGAACATCTGCTCGGTGTGCTCGGCCAGGCCCGACTCCTCGGCGAGCTGCACGAGCAGCCGCATCGTCTCGTCGGTGACTCGGTTCTTCGAGTAGTCGAGGTAGAGGCCGACCGCTTCGGCGGTCAGCCGCTCCCCACGGGTCGCGTCTTCCGCGAACAGGTCGCGGAGATGGGTGCCCGCGATGTCGGCATGGTGCTGCTCGAGGGCCTTCCAGGCCAGACGATCTCTCAGCCCAGACGCCATCACTTCACCGACTTGCTCTGCTCTTCGATGCGATTGATGAGATCCATCCAGGAGTCGACGAACGAGCGTGCACCGTCGGACTGCAGCTTCGCCGCCAACGCCGTGAGGTCGACGCCCGCACCTTCGAACTTCGCGAAGAGCTCGTCGCAGCTCCCACCGTCGGCCGGCATCGGATCGCCCGCGTCGCCGTGGTCGTAGAACGCCTCGAGCGTCTTGTCGGGCATCGTGTTGATCGTGAACGGCGCCGCGAGACCGTGCACGTACAGCGTGTCCGGCGCGTGCGG
>DATKAS010000480.1:0-3093 GCA_035497855.1 Acidimicrobiales bacterium | reverse complement strand
CGCGCACGTGACCCCCGCCTCGAACGGCGTGGGATCGAAGACGCCGAACTCGCGCACGACGCAGGCGACCGCGACATCTCCCTTCGCCAGCGGGCAACGCTCGGGGGCGGTCACCCCGACGCAGGGGAAGGGCGCATCGTCCGGGTCGTAGCAGCGCACCACCTCGTGCCCGCGTGACCGCAGCTCGTCGGCAACGAGCGGGTCGCCTGACGGAACGCTCTCGATCAGCATCAGCTTCATGCGCCCACGATGCGAGTGGCCGCTCGCTCTCCGCCAGGGACGAAGGTCCTAGCTTCGCTCCCCGACCCATCCGGCCACCGCGTCGGCGAGCTCGTCGCGGGCTCCGTCTGGTGACAGGAAGTAATGGTCTCCGCGCAACGTGAGCAGCCGCTTGTCGGTCGACCCCAGCCCGTCGAAGATCGTCTGCGCGTCACTCGGGAAGACGCCGGAGTCGGCATCGGCCTGGACGACGAGCGCGGGCAGCGTGATCATCGGGAGGTGCTTGGCGGCGCTGCACGGCGAGTCGTCGAGGCTCCACATCGACAGCCATGTGCGCAGGGTGTTCACGGCGCCGATGCCGAACACGCTGCTGTTGGCGTGCCTCGGGTCGCCTGCGTAGCAGAGCGGCACCGTGCGGTTCGACGGGTCGATGGCGCCGTCGACGAACCGAAGGTCGGCCCACACCCGCCGCACGACGAACAGCCGGTCGGACACGCCGTACGACGCGAGGCGCCCGAGCTCTGCGTGGCACCACGCACTGATGCGGCGGTTGCGCTCGACCTGCGCAGCGCGGTAGCGAGCGATGAAGTCGACGCGGTACGGCGGTCCGTTGCGCTCGTCGTACATGTCGAGCTCGGGATCGGTGCCGATGGGCTCGTGCTCGTCAGTGACCGACGGATCCATCCACGCGGTGAGCACCTCAGGGCGCCCTGGATGCGACGCAACCGACACATAGAGGTCTCCGGGCGACAATGACAGCGCCGCCTCGACGACCTTGAGCCCAGGGGCAGCGGTGATCGAAGGTCGCACCGCCTGCGACTGGTACGCGGCCATGAGCGATCCGCCCCCCGAGTTTCCGAACAGCACGACCCGCTCGACCCCCGCGACCTCCCGCAGCCACCTCACGCCGACGCCGATCTCCACGAGCGCGTGATCGGCGAGGAAGTACGCCTCGTTGCCCCGGAACCGCGTGTTCCACCCCAGGAACCCGTAGCCCCGTTCGGCGAGGTACGGAGCGAGGTAGTGCTCGCTGAAGTCGACGTTGTAGTGGGTCGCGATGAACGCGGTCGTCGGGCGTTGGCCCGCCGGGCGGTAGTACAGCCCTTGACACGGATGGCCTCCGGCGCCGGCGCGACCCGTGACCGGAGAAGTCAGCCCGACGAATTCGCGCTCGACCGTCATCGCGGCGACGCTACCCCGGCAGCAGTGGAAGGTCCTTCGTAGACTGCTCCGACCCATGAACACCGACGCCGAACAACGCCGCCTCGACGAAGATCGCAACCGCGTCGCTCTCTGGCGGCGATGGGGGCCCTACCTCGCTGCTCGCCAATGGGGCACCGTGCGCGAGGACTACAGCGAGGGCGGGGCCGCATGGGACTTCTTCCCGCATGAGCACGCCCGGTCCCGCGCGTACCGCTGGGGCGAGGACGGCCTCGGGGGCATCAGCGATCACTGGCAGCACCTCTGCTTCGCATTCGCCCTCTGGAACACGAACGACGCGATCCTGAAGGAGCGCCTCTTCGGCCTCACGAACTCCGAGGGCAACCACGGCGAGGACGCGAAGGAGTACTGGTGGGCGCTCGACTCGACGCCCACCCACTCGTTCATGCGGTGGATCTACAAGTACCCGCAGCGCGCGTTCCCGTACGCGCAGCTGGTCGAGGCGAACCGCGGGCGCAGCCGCGACCTCGACGAATTCGAGCTCGTCGACACCGGGGCGTTCGAAGAGTCGAGGTACTTCGACGTCGAGATCACGTACGCGAAAGCGGCGCCCGACGACATCTGCATCATCGTGGATGTCGCCAACCGCGGGCCTGACGCGGCGCCGCTGCACGTGCTGCCGACCATCTGGTTCCGCAACACGTGGTCGTGGGGGCGCGACAACCGACGTCCACAGCTGCGGGCGGTCGCCCACAACGTCATCGAGACCACACACGGCACGCTCGGCACGCGCTGGTTGGTCTGCGACGGGGACCCGCACCTCCTGTTCTGCGAGAACGAGACGAACGCTCGCAAGCTCTGGGGTCAGCACAACACGACACCGTTCCCGAAGGACGGCATCAACGACCACGTCGTCGACGGTGCCGAGACGGTCAACCCCGCGCAGTTCGGCACGAAGGGCGCCGCGTGGTACCGGCTCGACGTCCCGGCCGGGGAGTCGGTGCGGCTGCGCATGCGTCTCACCAACATCCGGCCCGAGGACGGAACCGTCGGGGCCGACTTCGATGAGGTCGTCTCGGCACGCGAGTCCGAGGCTGACGAGTTCTTCGCGCACCTCGCGTCGAATCTGCCCGCCGGCAGCCCGCTCGGCGACGTGCAGCGCCGCGCGATCGCCGGGTTGCTGTGGGCGAAGAAGCACTTCCGCTACGACGTCCGGGAGTGGCTCGAAGGCGACCCGACGATGCCCGACCCTCCACCCGCTCGGAAGGGGGGTCGCAACCACGAGTGGACCCACCTGTACAACGCCGACATCATCTCGATGCCCGACGAGTGGGAGTACCCGTGGTACGCGGCGTGGGATCTTGCGTTCCACATGCTGCCCATGGCGATCGTCGATCCCGACTTCGCGAAGCAGCAGCTGCTCCTGTTCTGCCGCGAGTGGTACATGCACCCGAACGGGCAGCTGCCTGCGTACGAGTGGGCGTTCAACGACGTCAACCCACCTGTGCACGCGTGGGCGGCATGGCGCGTCTACAAGATCGACGGCGCGCACACGGGCAAGAAGGACACCGAGTTCCTCGAGCGCGTGTTCCACAAGCTGCTCATCAACTTCGCCTGGTGGGTGAACCGCAAGGACGCGTCAGGGCTGAACGTGTTCGAGGGCGGCTTCCTGGGCCTCGACAACATCGGCCTGTTCGATCGCTCGGCGCCGCT
>DATKAS010000479.1:0-6440 GCA_035497855.1 Acidimicrobiales bacterium | reverse complement strand
GGCTCGAGGTGGTCGAGATGGAGCGCGGCCGACCCCTCGCGATCGCCAGCTGTGGCAATGCCGCGATCGCGGCTTCGGTGATCGCTCGGGCTGCGCTCCGACCGTTGACGGTGTACGTGCCGACATGGGCCGACGAGTCCGTGGTGACACGACTGCGTGACCGGGGTGCAGCGATCGAGGTGTGCCCTCGCCGCGACGACGACCCGCCGGGCGATCCGTGCGTGCACCGCTTCCGCGAGGCAGTGGCGGCTGGTGCGATCCCGTTCTCGTGCCAGGGCCCTGACAACGGACTCACGATCGACGGGGGTCGCACGCTGGCGTACGAGCTCGTCGATGCGGGTCTCGTGGTCGACGACATGGTCGTGCAGGTCGGAGGCGGAGCGCTCGCGTCGTCGGTCACCCAGGGCTTCCGGGAAGCAGTCGCGCTCGGCCGCCTCGCAGCTCCCCCTCGGCTGCACGTCGTGCAGGCCGAAGTCCACGCGCCGATGGTCCGCGCCTGGCGGCGGCGACGACCCCAGTGGCGCGCGCACCGCTCCGACCTCATGTGGCCGTGGGAGCCTCCGGGCACCAGTGTCGCGACCGGCATCCTCGACGACGAGGTGTACGACTGGGCTGCCGTCCTCGACGGGCTCGAGACAACCGGGGGAACCGCGGTCACCGTCACGGAGGACGAGCTCCTTCGAGCGAACGTACGCGCTCGTGAGGTCACGGCCATCGACGTGAGCCCGACCGGCTCCGCAGGTCTCGCCGGGCTCGTCGCGTTGCGCGACCGCGGCACCATCGCGTCGACGGCCTCAGCAGCCGTACTGTTCACCGGATGAGCACCCCCGAGGTCTTGTTCGAGGGTCTGTCGTTCGGTGAAGGCCCTCGTTGGCACGACGGTCGACTCTGGGTCTCCGACTTCTACACGCACCGCGTGCTCGCGATCGCGGACGACGGCACCGCGGAGACCATCGTCGAGGTGCCGAACCGTCCGTCGGGCTTGGGATGGCTTCCCGACGGACGGCTGCTCGTCGTGTCGATGACCGATCGCCGACTGCTTCGGCTCGACGGCGCCACGCTCGTCGAGCACGCCGATCTCAGTGCCGTCGCGGGCGGTGACTGCAACGACATGGTCGTCGATGCCTCCGGCCGGGCGTACGTGGGCAACTTCGGGTACGACTTCGCTCACCGGGGCACCCCGAAGGCCGCGACGCTCGCCCTCGTGGGTCCCGACGGTGCGGTGTCGGCCGCCGCGACGGATCTTCAGTTCCCGAACGGCACCGTGATCACTCCCGACGGCACCACGTTGGTCCTCGGCGAGACGTTCGGGCGCCGGTTGACAGCGTTCGACATCGCGCCCGACGGTTCGTTGTCGAACCGTCGCTCGTGGGCTGATCTGGGCAACGTGACGCCCGACGGCATCTGCCTCGACGAAGCGGGAGGGATCTGGGTCGCGGATCCGACCAACTCCCAGTGCGTGAGGGTGCTGGAGGGAGGGGAGATCACCGACCGCATCCCCACGGACCGAGGGTGCTTCGCGTGCATGCTCGGCGGAGCCGACCGACGCACATTGCATCTCGTGACCGGAGAGCTGACCAGTGAGTTCGACCGGCTCGCTGTCGAACGTCCGGGTCGAGTGGAGACCGTGCGAGTCGACGTCCCGGGCGCGGGCTGGCCCTGACCACCTACGCTGCCGCGATGGACGAGAGCAACGTCAAGCTCGGCATCGACATCGGCGGCACCGGCATCAAGGGCGCGCCCGTCGACCTCGACACTGGTGATCTGACGACCGAGCGCTTCCGCCTCCTGACACCGAAGCCGGCGACGCCCACCGCGGTTGCGGGGATCGTGAGCGAGGTGGTCAAGCACTTCGACTACCACGGCAGGATCGGCTGCACGTTCCCCGCGGTCGTGAAGCATGGAGTGATCGAGACCGCGGCCAACGTCGACCAGTCGTGGATCGGTACCAACGCGCGCTCGATCTTCGAGGATGCGACCGGGTGCACCTTCACCGTCACGAACGACGCGGACTGCGCCGGCGTCGCCGAGATGAAGTTCGGGGCGGGCACCGGCAGGCAGGGCGTCGTGATCATCGTGACGCTGGGCACCGGCATCGGCACGGCGGTGTTCTACAACGGGGAGCTGATCCCCAACACCGAGCTCGGGCACATGGAGCTGCGGGGGAAGGACGCTGAACGTCGTGCAGCAGACAGCGTGCGTGAGCGCAAGAAGCTCGATTGGAAGCAGTTCGCGAAGCGGGTCGACGAGTACCTCGACCACCTCGAAGCGGTGTTGTGGCCCGACTTGATCATCATCGGCGGCGGGGTGAGCAAGAAGGGCGAGAAGTTCATCCCGCTGCTCACCCCGCGCTGCGAGGTGGTCGCCGCGAAGCTTCAGAACGAGGCCGGCATCGTCGGCGGCGCGCTCACGGCGTGACGCTCACCGTCTGAGCGCGCGGCGGGCCCGCAGCAGCTCCGCGACCGACCACGCCTGGAACGGGCAGCCGGTCGCGCCATACGGCGCATCGCCGTCGGCCGTCTCCGACACCGATCCCAGCCCCCACTCGCCGAGGTGAGCGACGAGGCCGTCGATCGACGGAGTCGCGTCGCCGGTCGCGGTCGACGCGTCGGTGAACGGGCCGATGAGCCACGGCCACACAGTGCCCTGGTGATACGCGCGGTCACGCTCCGCCGGTCCGCCGCGGTGCTGGCCGATGTACGCGGGGTCGTGAGGTGAGAGCGATCGGAGGCCGAGCGAGGTGAACAGCTCGGCTCGGCACCGGCGGACGATCGCCTCTGCGAGCCCGCTCGTCGCGGTCGACGTGGTGTTGAACGGACCGTAGGGCAGCGAGATCGCGAGCAGCTGGTTCGGGCGGATCGAGCCGTCGTCGGGACCCGTCGTCCCGACGATGTCGAGAAGGTGATCGCCGCGCGCGAACCGTCGCACGAACGACTCGCGCGCGAACTCGTACAGCGATTGCCAGCGACCTGCGTGCCGTCCGAGCCGGCGGTTCAGGTCGGTGATCGTTCCGAGGGCGTTGATCCAGAGCGCGTTGATCTCGACGGCCTTGCCGCTGCGCTGTGTGACGGGTTGGCCGTCGACGCGCGCGTCCATCCAGGTCAATGCCCAACCCGGCGCTCCCTGTTGGAGGAGCCCGTCACTCGGATCCACCTTGATGCCGAACCTGGTGCCGTGCGAGTGCGCGTCGATCACACCGTCGAGCGCGCCGTTCAGCTTCGCGAGGATGTCGACGTCGCCCGTGACAGCGACGTGGCGCCCGACCGCGTGGATGAACCAGAGCGTGCCGTCGGCCGTGTTGTACTCGAGGCCGCCCGCATCGGCGGTGTTGGCGAGCATGCCCTCGGAGAGCGTGGCCGCCGAGCGGAGGAGCAGATCGCGCCCCTCCTCTTGCCGACCGGTCGAGAGGAACAGCCCCTCGTAGGAGGTCATCGTGTCTCGGGACCACTCGCCGAACCACGGGTAGCCGGCGACGACCGAGGGCCCGGTGGCGGTGGAGACGACGAACTGATCGGCTGCTCTCGCCAACAACCCGTCGATGTCGTCGCTGACGCGTGCCGTCGCCTCGATGCGCGCCGCTCTCGACCGCGCGCTGCTGACGATGTCGGCAGCGGGGGGAGGCGCCAGCTCGAGGTCGCCCGCCCACGCGACGACATCCGCGAACTCTCCCGGCGCAAGCGTCGCGACGAAGACGCCAGCCGCCCACAGATCTTCGGTGTCCGCGAGCCCGCGTTCCGCCTCCGCCCGAGCGCGCACGCCGCGGTACCACGAGCCGCCCGGCCTCCACTCCGGGCCGCGCACGCGGTACGCGTGCTCGAAGACGAAGCCGTCCGCGGTCTCCTCGACGGAGGGGTCCGCGCCCGCGTGTCGATCGCCGTGCCCGTCCCGCCACGTGCACAGCGGTGTGATCTCCATGCGCACGGGCTGGGAGGCGCGAACCAACCGATGGCGCACCGCGACGCACGGCCGTCCGTGGACCATCGCGAGCTCGCGCTCGACGACGATGTCGCCGATCACCCAACGCCAACGCGGGATGCCGCTCTCGAGCGCGAACGACTCGAGGTCTCGGTGCCCGACCGGGTCGACGATGCCGTTCGCCCACTCATCGGTCGCGAGTCGGATGCGAGCATCACCGACGATCAACGTGGCGTCGAGCGCGGCGAGGCCGAGCATCCTCCGGCTGACGCCGGCATCACCGTGCCCGTTGGCGGCTGCCCCCGCGACCATGAGCAGCCCGTGGTAGCGGCGAGTTCGCAACCCCGCGACCGTGCCCATCGCGTAGCCACCGAGGCCGTCGGTCACGAGCCACTCGCGCGCCGCCGCCTCGTCCAGGCTGCCGCACACTTCACGCCCGAACTCGATGACCATGGGGGATCCTCCGACGAGCTCGCCGGACGCTTCGCGCCCGACCGTGCCATCATCGCCCGCGAGCCGCCGAAGCGAAAGGGCGACCCATGACGTCGACCGAACCGTCGACCGGCGCAGAACGGCAGCGACTCCGAGAGGCAGACCAGGGGCTCGTCGCCTGGAGGCGCTGGGGCCCGTACCTGGCCGAACGGGCGTGGGGGACGGTCCGCGAGGACTACAGCCCGTACGGCACCGCCTGGGAGTACTTCCCCCACGACCACGCGCGCTCACGCGCATATCGATGGAGCGAGGACGGCTTGGCGGGGTGGTGCGACGACCGGCAGACGCTGTGCCTCGCGCTGTCGTTCTGGAACGGGCGCGATCCGATCCTCAAAGAGCGCATCTTCGGTCTCACCGCGACCGAGGGCAACCACTCAGAAGACGCCAAGGAATGCTGGTGGTTCGTCGACTCCACGCCCACGCACTCGTACCTGCGCTGGCGCTACCACTACCCGCAGGTCGAGTTCCCGTACACCGACCTCGTTGCCGAGAACGCACGACGCACGCAGATGGATCCCGAGTACGAGCTGCTCGACACGGGCGTCTTCGACGACGATCGCTACTGGCAGATCGAGGTCGAGCTCGCGAAGGCGACACCCGAGCGCATCTGCGTGCGCGTGATGGTCACGAACGCGGGGGACGAGACGGCTTCGATCGACGTGCTGCCGACCTTGTGGTTCCGCAACACATGGGCGTGGGGGATCGACGACCGGAAGCCGACGATGACGACCGAGTCGGGCTACGTGCTCGCCGAGCACCATGAGCTCGGTCGGTATGTGCTCACGATGGAAGGCGATCCCGAGCTCCTCTTCTGCGACAACGAGACGAACACGCAACGGCTCTGGGGCACTCCTGGCCCTGCGTTCCCGAAGGACGGCATCAACGACCACGTCGTCCACGGCGCGCCGACGGTCAACCCGGACAAGGTGGGCACGAAGATGGCGGCGCGCCATCACCTCACGGTCGCGGCGGGAGCGACTGCAGAAGTGCGGTTCGAGCTCGGTCCCGCGCCGTCGGGCGCCGAGCACACGATCGACGAGATCATGACTGCTCGCCGAGCCGAAGCCGACGCCTTCTACGCCGACCTCACGCCCCCAGGCGCGTCCGAGGACGAGGCGCGGGTGCTGCGGCAGGCGCTCGCGGGGATGCTGTGGTCGAAGCAGCTGTACCACTTCGACGTCGATCTGTGGCTCGACGGTGATCCCGCCATGCCGCCACCGCCCCCGGAGCGCCGGAACGGCCGCAACAAGGACTGGCGACACCTCGACGGCTTCGAGGTCATCTCGATGCCCGATACGTGGGAGTACCCGTGGTTCGCCGCGTGGGACCTCGCGTTCCACTGCGTTGCGCTCGCCCACGTCGATCCCGAGTTCGCGAAGCGCCAGCTCGTGCTGCTCGTGCGCGAGTGGTACCAGCACCCGAACGGCCAGCTCCCCGCATATGAGTGGGCGTTCAGCGATGCGAACCCTCCGGTGCACGCGTGGGCCGCGTACCAGGTGTTCCGCATCGACGGCTCACGCGACTTCTCGTTCCTGAAGCGCGTGTTCCACAAGCTGCTCATCAACTTCACGTGGTGGGTGAACCGCAAGGACGAGGCCGACAACAACGTCTTCGAAGGCGGGTTCCTCGGGCTCGACAACATCGGGCCGATCGACCGCGGCGCCCCGCTGCCGCCGGGGCAGCTGCTCGAGCAGAGCGACGGCACCGCGTGGATGGCGCGCTATTGCCTCGACCTCCTCGAGATCGCGATCGAGCTGGCGATGCACGACCGCGCGTACGAGGACGTCGCGACGAAGTTCTTCGAGCACTTTGCGTACATCGCGACGGCGATGAACGACCAGGGGCTCTGGGACGAGGGCGACGGCTTCTACTATGACGTGCTCCGCGACGCTGACGGCACGGTCGTCCCGGTGAAGTGCCGTTCGATGGTCGGTCTCATCCCCATCACCGCGGCGATGGTGCTCGAGGAGGAGGTGCGGTTCCTCCTTCCCGACTTCAGCTTTCGCATGACGTGGTTCGAGCGTCACAAGTCG
>DATKAS010000478.1:0-7975 GCA_035497855.1 Acidimicrobiales bacterium | reverse complement strand
AGATCGTCGCCGTCGGCCCGTGCGTCGCCTGCGCTGATGCCGACGCGCAGCGCGACCTCGTCAGCTCGAGCAACGGCCTGCTGGATCGCGACTGCCGCGCCGATCGCGTCGGCCGCTCCCCGGAACGCTGCCATGTGACCGTCGCCGGTCCCCTTCACACGCACACCCTGGTTGCGCTCGACCGCGTCGACGATCGCTGCGTCGATCGTGCTGAAGAGCGCGTCCGCCGCGTCGTCCCCGAGTGCCGATCGCAGCTCGGTGGAGCCGACGACGTCGGTGAAGAGCACCGTCCACGTGCCGCTCTCGATCACAGGACCGGGCTCGTCACGAGATCGCGGAGCGCCGCGTACGTCGACTCGATCGGTTCGCGCCGAACGTGCTCCTCGCGGGTGTGCGCGAGGGTCGCGTCGCCGGGGCCGAAGTTCGCGGCGGGGATGCCGTGCTCAGCGAAGCGGGCGACGTCGGTCCAGCCGAGCTTCGCCCGCACCTCGAGCCGGTTGCGTTCGATCAGCGCGCGCAGCAGCGGGTGCGTGAGGGACGGTGGCGCGCCGGGTGCGCAATCGACGATCGCGAACTCGTCGCTCTCCTCCGGATCGACCATCAGGAGCTCGCGCAAGGCCGCCGCGGCCTCCGCCGCAGTGCGGTCAGGGGCGAACCGATGGTTCACCCGCAACCGAGCTCGGTCGGGCACGACGTTGCCAGCGACACCACCGTCGACGAGCACCGCCTGCACGGCCTCGCGGTACTCGCATCCGTCGATCACGGGGCGCCGCTCCACGTATGCCGCGAGCCGGTCGAGCACGGGCCCGAGCCGATGGATCGCGTTGCGACCCATCCACGGGCGCGCCGTATGTGCACGCGCACCGGTGAGCACGAGCTCTGCTCGCATGGTCCCTTGGCACCCGGCCTCGATCGTGCCGTCGGTCGGCTCACCGAGCAGCGCGACATCACCGACGAGGAGGTCGGGACGTTCGCGGAACAGGCGGCCGAGGCCGTTGTGGATCGCGTCGACCTCCTCCGCTTCGTAGAAGACGAACGTGAGGTCGACGGATGGGTCCGACACGGTGCGGGCGAGCTCGAGCATGACCGCGAGGCCCGACTTCATGTCGGACGCGCCGCACCCCCACAGCGTGTCGCCCTCGATGACCGGCTCTGCGTTGTCGTTGATCGGCACGGTGTCGGTGTGGCCCGCGATGATCAAGCGCACGTCTCGTCCGAGCGCCGTGCGGGCAACGAGGTTGTTGCCGAGCTGCTCGACCTCGAGCCATGGCGTCGCGTCGAGGCCGGCCCGGATGTGGTCGGTTATCGCTCCCTCGTCGTGGCTCTCCGATCGGATCGCGACGAGCTCAGCGGTCAGCGCGAGAAGGTCGGCCACGCGGGGCCTCGCTCACACAGTTGCGCCGTGATCGCGCAGGATCGACTCGAGCTGGCCCTTGTCGTGACGCTCGCCCTCGTTGATGTGCTTGATGATCAGGATGCACGGCAGCCCGAACTCGTGGCTCCCGAATCGACGGGGCCGCGTCGCGGTGACCGCCACGCTGTGCGCGGGCACCGTGCCGCGGCCGACCTCCGCCCCGGTCTGTGCGTCGATGACGGGGATCGAGCCCGTGAGGATGCAGCCGGCACCGAGCACGCTGCCGCGGCCGACGCGGGCACCCTCGGCCACGATGCAACGACTTCCGATGAGGCAGTCGTCCTCGACGATGACCGGCGCTGCTTGGGGTGGCTCGAGGACGCCGCCGATGCCAACACCTCCCGACAAGTGCACGTTCGCACCGATCTGCGCGCACGAGCCGACGGTCGCCCACGTGTCGACCATCGTGTTGTGCCCGACGTGCGCGCCGATGTTGACGTAGCTCGGCATGAGCACGACACCTCGCTCGAGGAACGAGCCGTATCGCGCCGACGCGCCGGGCACGACACGGACCCCCATCTTCTTGAAGCCCGACTTCAACGGGAGCTTGTCTGCGTACTCGAACGGGCCGAGCTCGACGGTCTTGATCTTCGAGAGGCGGAAGAGGAGGAGGATCGCCTGCTTGAGCCACGTGTTCACCACGACGCGCCCAGCCACGAGCTCCGCGACGCGAGCCTGGCCGGTGTCGAGCAGGTCGACCGCCTCACGGACGAGCGAGGCCGAGGACTTGTCGCCGGGCTCGACCTCGCTGCGGCGCTCCCACAGCTCTTCGATCTGGGCCTGCAGGTCTGCCATGGGCCGCAGGCTACCTGTGTGACGCGCCGGCAGATCTGGCGAACGAGGGCCCGATCACGGTGCTTTGTACTCCTGCACCTCGTAGATCGTGCCGTCCGCGGCGATCGCGATCCCGATGCCGATCTCCGTGAAGCGTGGGTCGATCATGATCGCGTGGTGCTCCGGTGATGCCAGGAGCAACGAGTGGATCTGCTCGACCGAGGATCCGTAGCCCTCGTTCTCGCCGATGAGCTCGTAGGGCTGCGCTATGCCCGACGAGAGGTCGGCCGAGTGCTCGAGCTTTCCCTCCTCGGCGAGCCGGTCAGCGAGCGCTTGCGCCTTTGCGGTGAGCTCCTGGGTGACGCGCAGCGGGGGACGTCCCAGCGCGACCCGCGTGTCGTTCACGCGCATGATCGCGTCCGCTTGCATCACAGGGTTGCATGCCGCCACTGCGAGGAGCAGAGGCGCGAGCAACAAGAGGAGGAGCCGCCGCCGTCTCAAGAGACGCAAAGTTACTGCAGCGTCACCGTCCGAGCCTTTGGGCAACGAGCTCGATGCGGTCGTCTGGTTGCACCAGAGCGATCCTCACGTGATCTGGTGCGCCGTAGAACTCGCCGGGACTCACCAACGCGCCGCCCGCCTCGGCGATCGCACGCGTGAACGCCCACCCGTCGCCGTTGGGTGCCTTCACCCACAGGTAGAAGCCACCTGGTGGCAGCGAGACCGACGCGCCAGACCAATCCGCGAGCACCTTCGCGAGGCGTTCCAGGCGCGCGAGGTACCGCGCCCGCTGCACCTCGACGTGCTCGGCGTCTTCCAGCGCCGCGACACCGGCCGCCTGCGCGGGACCCGGAACCATCATCCCGACGTGCTTGCGGATCTCACTCACGTAGGCGACGAGGTCCGCGTCGCCCGCGTAGAAGCCGACGCGCACGCCCGCGAGGTTCGACCGCTTCGAGAGCGAGTGGACCGCGATCACGCCCTGGCTTCCGTGCTCGAGGATCGAGCGCGGTGGACCGTCCCATGTGAACTCGGCGTAGCACTCGTCGCTGAACACCGGGATGCCGCGCTCGCGCCCCCACGCAGCGGCTCGCTCGAGGTCGTCGAGGGCGCCGGTGGGGTTGCCCGGTGAGTTGACCCACAGGCACAGGGCACGCTCGGCATCACGTTCGTCGATCGCGTCGAGATCGAGGCGCCACGCCTCGTCCACAGGGACGCCCACGGGCCGGCAGCGCGCGAGCACTGCGCCCATCTCGTAGGTCGGGTAGGAAACCCGCGGGTAGAGGACCGTGTCGCGATCCGGGCGCCGGAGGTGCAGCCATTGCGGCAGTGTGCCCACGAACTCTTTCGTGCCGATGCACGCCGCGAGCGCGAAGGGCTCGGTGACGTCGAACCGGCGGGTGATCCACGCGCTCGCGGCGCTGCGCAGCGCAGGGCTCCCGATCGATTGCGGGTATCCGCGCTCGGCGTCGGACGTCGCGAGCGCGCGCAGCACGGCCGCGGGCGGAGGGTCGCACGGCGTGCCGACCGACAGGTCGACCATGCCACCCTCATGGCGCGCCGCGAGCGCCGCGACCTCGTCGAGGCGGTCGTATGGGTACGCGGGCGGGACGTATGGCTCGGTCATGGCGTTGCCGTGCTCGTCGTGAACTCCTTGAGCCGGCCGGCAGCCGCGGGATCGAGCCGGGCCCGCACGCGCACGCCGTCGTCGCCGTGCGCCTCCGACACGATCTCTCCCTCTCGGTGCAGCTCGGCGAGCACGTCACCGCGCTCGTACGGGATCATCAGCTCGACGATGTTCGTCAGTGCCCGCAGACGATCGCCGATGGTGAGCAACAGGTGGTCGATGCCCGCACCGGTCTTCGCAGAGATCGCAACGGAGCCCGGGTGGAGCTCGACGAGGTGCTCGGCGTCCTTCGCGATGTCGGCCTTGTTGAACACGAGGAGCTCCGGAACACGATCGGCTTCGATCTCGCGGAGCACCACACGCACCGCGTCGATCTGCGCCTGGGGATCAGGGGTCGACGCGTCGACGACGTGCACGAGGAGATCGGACGAAGCGACGACCTCGAGGGTGGACTTGAACGCTTCGACGAGCTGGTGGGGCAGCTTGCGCACGAAGCCGACCGTGTCGGACACGAGGACGGCTTCGCCGCCAGGCAGCTCCATCCGCTTCGTGCTGGGGTCGAGCGTCGCGAACAGGCGGTCTTCCACGAGCACGCCGGCAGCGGTGAGGCGGTTGAGCAAGGTCGACTTCCCGGCGTTGGTGTAGCCCACGATCGAGATCGCGCTCACGCGGCCCCGCGTGCGTGCCTTCCGCTGCGTGTGCCGCTTCTTCTCGAGATCCTTCAGGTCTTGCTCGAGCTTCGTGATGCGGCGCTGAAGGCGGCGACGATCCGTCTCGAGCTGGGTCTCACCAGGGCCACGCGTGCCGATGCGACCTGCCTGCTGCGAGAGACCGCCCGCTCGGCCTCGCCGCAGGCGGGGCAAGCGGTAGCGGAGCAAGGCGAGCTCGACTTGGGTCTTGCCTTCGAGCGTGTGCGCGTTCTGGGCGAAGATGTCGAGGATCACTGCGGTGCGATCGATCGCAGTGCGGCCGAGCAGCTTCTCGAGGTTGAACTGCTGGGCGGGCGTGAGCTCGTTGTCGAACACGACCGTGTCCGCATCGACCTCGAGGCAGACCTGCAGCAGCTCCTCGACCTTGCCTTTGCCCAGGAACGTCGCGGGGTCGGGGCGATCTCGGCGGGTCGCGATGCGCGCTGCCTCTTCGGCACCCGCGGTGCCGATGAGGAGCGCGAGCTCGTCGAGGCTCGCGTCCGTGTCCTCAGCACGAGCGGGCGGAAGGGTGACGCCGACAAGGACGATCCGCTCCCGGATCGCGCGTTCGATCAGGCTCACTCGGGCACCTCGACGTCCGCGATCAGCACGGCTGGTCCCGCGAGGGTGACCGACTCACCGTCGATCGTGACCTCTCCGTCGCCGCCGAGCATGTGCACCACGACGCGGTCCTCTGCGATCCCCCATTGCCGAGCCGCGAATGCAGCCGCGCATGCGCCTGTGCCGCACGCCTCGGTGATGCCCACGCCTCGCTCGTGCACGCGCATCGTGATCGCGCTCGGCTCGGGGCCCGCGGCGATCACCTCGAGGTTCACGTCGGGCACGACCCCTCCGGCGGCGACGAGGTCGACGGCATCGGCGTCGTCGACGAGCACCACGGCATGAGGGTTGCCGATCGAGAGATGCGCGACAGGGCGCAACGGGTCGAGGTCGAGCGCGTGCCACGTCGCGGGAGGCTGCGTGACCTCGATCGCGCCCATGTCGACGCTCGCCCACACCTCGTTCGGCGTGGTGACCTTCACGTCGACGAGCCGGAGGCCGCCGTCGGTCGAGATGCGCAGGGTCCCTTCCGTCGCGCCACGCTTGCGCAGCACCGCGTGCGCGAGGCAGCGGATGCCGTTGCCGCTCATCTCGGCGCGGGACCCGTCGGCGTTGTACAGCCACATCTGTAGGTCACAGGCGATGCGCCGTACAGGCGGCCCACCGATGATGAGGCCGTCCGCGCCAATCCCTCTCGTGCGGTGGCACAGCGCCCGGGCGAGCGCGCCGGCATCGTCGTCCGCGATCGGGACGACGTCGTCGCGCAACATGACGAGGAAGTCGTTGCCGAGCCCGTGGTGCTTGCTCAGGTGCATCGGATCGAGTCTCCCAGCCTGGCCAGCACCGCCTCCAACGGATTCGCGTCGTCATCGGCGTCGATCCAGGCGATGCGTGGATCGCGGCGGAACCAGCGCTCCTGACGCACGGCGAACTGACGGGTGCGCGTGATCGCGAGCTCGACCGCTTCGTCGAGGGCGATGTCGCCGCGAAGGTGCGCGAGGAGCTCGCGGTAGCCGAGCGCCTGACCCGCCGTCCGCGAAAGGGGCTGCCGAGCGAGCGACGCGACCTCCTCGAGGAAGCCCGCCGCCATCTGGGCCTCGAAGCGAGCGCGGATGCGCGCCGTGAGCACTGGCCGAGGCACCCGAAGCGCGATCTGCACGACGCCCGTCGCGCCGTAGCTCGTGAGTCCGGGACCGAACGAGGAGAACGGACGTCCACTGCCGATCGAAACCTCGAGAGCCCGGATGATCCGACGCCTGTTCGTCGGGGTCATGCGCGCCGCGGCGACCGGATCCATCGCTTCGAGCCGGGCGTACAGCACCGCAGGTTCGGGCTCACGCTCGAGCTCGGCGCGGATCGACGGCCACTCCCCCGGCGGCTCGAGGCGGTCGACGACGGCTCGCAGGTAGAGCCCCGTGCCTCCCGCCAGGAGCGCCCGGTTGCCGCGCTCGCCGATGCCCCGCAGCGCGTCGTCGGCTGCCTGGCGGAAGCGCACGACTGTGAAGTCCTCCGTCGGTTCGGCGATGTCGATCAGGTGATGGGGGACCTCGGCCCGGTCCGCGGCGGTGGGCTTCGCGGTGCCGATGTCCATCCCTCGGTACACCTGCATCGAGTCGACCGAGACGATCTCGGTGCCGCCGACCGCGCGCGCGACCGCGAGTGCGAGCGCAGACTTGCCGGTCGCGGTGGAACCGACGATCGCGACGGGCACGGTCCGTGGTGCGTTCAGTGCGCGACCACCGAGATGCGGGTGCGGTGACGGGCAGGCTCGACGACCTCGACGAGCTCACCCTTGAGATGATGCGCGGCGGCACCCGTGATGAGCGCCCGGGCGTAGGTGCCCGGACGGATCGGCGACGGGGCGGCGAAGTGCACGAGCTTGTTCTGGCGAGTCCGGCCGGTCGTCATCGCCGGGTCACGTTTGCTCGGGCCCTCGACGACGACTTCCTCCTCGCGCCCGACGCGCGCCGCATGGCGCGCGAGCGCGGAGCGCTCGACGACGACGCGGAGCTGCTCGAAGCGCGTCGCGCAGACATCGGGCGGGACGAAGCGTTCGGTCATCGCCGCGGCCTCGGTGCCCGCGCGCGGCGAGAAGATGAACGTGTACGCGCTGTCGTACTGCGCCTCGGCCACGACCTCGAGCGTGCGGTCGAAGTCGTCGTCGGTCTCGCCGGGGAACCCGACGATGATGTCGGTCGTGACCGCGAGGTCATCGACCGCGGAGCGGGCTGCCGCGAGCCGCTCGAGGTAGCGGGCCGCGGTGTAGCCGCGGTGCATCGCGGCGAGGGTGCGGTCGCTTCCGGCCTGGAGCGGGAGGTGGAGGTGCTCGCACACCGAGGCGGTGGTCGCCATCGCGTCGATCGTGTCGGGCCGCAGATCTTTGGGATGCGGGCTCGTGAACCGGACTCGGCGGATGCCGTCGACCTCTCCGACCGCGCGGAGCAGGTCCGCGAACAGCGGGCGAACGGCGCCGCTGCCGCCGGCTCGACGCGCCGCGAGGGTCAGGTCCCGGCCGTACGAGTTCACGTTCTGGCCGAGCAGGGTGACCTCGGTGACGCCCTGCGCGGCAAGGGCCTCGACCTCGCCGACAAGCGCCGCCAGCGGCCGGCTGATCTCAGGACCGCGCACCGCGGGCACGATGCAGAACGCGCACGAGTTGTCGCAGCCGATCTGGATGGTCACCCATGCGCTGTAGCCCGTGTCCCGGCGAGCGGGCAGCGCCGACGGGAACCGGGCGTGGTCGTCCAGGACCGCCTCTTCGAGGATCTCGGTGACCGGACCGTCCCGGCGGGAGGCGGCGACGAGGTGAGCCGCCCGGTGCACGTTGTGCGTGCCGAGCACCACATCGACGTACGGCGCCCGCTCCCGCACGTCGTGCCGGTCCTTCTGCGCCAGGCACCCGGCCACGAC
>DATKAS010000477.1:0-2922 GCA_035497855.1 Acidimicrobiales bacterium | reverse complement strand
CTCTTGCCGCGCGGTCAGCAGGCCGCCTACGCCTCGTCGAAGGCGGGCCTCGACGCCTTCGCGCAGGGCCTCGCGCTCGATCTCGAGGGCACCGGCGTCGAAGTCACGATCGTGCGGCCCGGCTTCGTGCGAACGCCCATGACGGCGGCGATGAACGCCGCGCCGCTCGCGACCACGCCCGAGTCGGTCGCCGACGACATCGTGCGCGGGCTCGAGACCGGTGCCCGCGTCGTGTGGTCGCCGTGGCCCACGCGCGTGATGACTGGTGTCGCCCGTCGCCTTCCTCGAGCGGTCTACCGAAGGCTGTGGGCGTCGAGCCACCCGCCGACTGCGGCGAAGAACGCTTCGGGCTCGTCGAACCAGGGCATGTGACCGCTCTGCTCGAAGATCACCCGCGTGCTGCCCGTGATGCGGTCGGCGATGCGATCGACCTGCGGTGGCGATGTGAGCACGTCATGGCGTCCGGCCGCGACGAACGTCGGGCACGTGATGCTCGCGAGCCGATCGACCGCGCTCCACGACGCGAGTGACACGAACCCCTGCACGAGGGCATCGCGTGAGTAGATCGTCCCGGCGAACAGCTCCATGAGGTCGGCGGGGTCGCGCTGGTGCAGGTAGTGAGGGGCGAGCATCGCGGTGCCCTGCGCGAGCTCTTCGTCGCTCTCGGGGAAGCTCGAGAGCACCTCGAGGAACTCGGGAGGAGGCGGCGGGCCGCGGTAGTCGTCCTCTGACTCGCCTGTGCCGAGCTGTCCGGGCGTGGTGTCGACGAGCATCAGCCCGGACACGAGCTCGCGATGTCGGAGCGTGAGCTCCTGGGCCACGAACCCTCCGTACGAGTGGCCGAACACCAGGACGTGCGCGAGCCCGAGCGCGGATGCGACCGCCGCCGCGTCCTCAGCGAGCTGCTCGATCGTGATCGTCTCGACGGGCGGGCGGCCGGAGCGGCCGTTGCCGCGATGGTCGAGGAGCACGAGCTCGAGACGCGTCGTGAGGGGCTGCAGCGAACGGCGGTACATCGTGTGGTCGACGCCGAGCCCGCCGTGCAGCACCAGGCACGGCCGACCGGCGCCGTCGCGCTCGTACCAGATCGTCGTGCCGTTGACCGAAACCTCAGACACCACAGCCCTCCGGCATCAGATGGGGAGCCCCACGTAGTTCTCCGCCATGAGCCGTTGCGCAGTGTCCGATCGCGCGAGGTTCGACAGCTCGGCTTCTTGCATCTTGAGCCCGAACCCCCCCGGATCGGGGAAGCGGTGGAGCTGCGTCGTCATCCACCACGAGAATCGCACCGCCTGCCACACCCGACGGAGCGCGCGCTCGGAGTAGGTGTCGAGACCCGTCGTGCTCCGTCCTGACAGCGCGTCGTCGAGGCCCTCGAACAGGTAGTGCACGTCGGAGAACGCGAGGTTCAACCCCTTCGCGCCGGTCGGTGGGACGATGTGGCCCGCGTCGCCGGCCAGGAAGAGGCGGCCGTGCTGCAGGGGCTCGGCGACGAAGCTGCGCAGCGGTGCGATCGACTTCTCGATGGACGGGCCGGTGACGAGGCGTGCTGCGACGTCTTCGGGGAGGCGTCGGCGGAGCTCGTCCCAGAACCGATCGTCGGGCCAGTCGTCGACGGAGTCGTCGAGCGAGCACTGGACGTAGTACCGGCTGAGCATCTTGTGCCGCATCGAGCAGAGCGCGAACCCTCGCTCGTGATGCGCGTAGATGAGCTCCTCGTCGACCGGCGGTGTCTCGGACAGCACGCCCAGCCATCCGAACGGGTATTCGCGCTCGTACTCTCGCAGCACACTTGCGGGGATCGTCGGGCGACTGACCCCGTGGTAGCCGTCGCATCCGGCGACGTACTCACAGTCGATCCGCTCGGTGACGCCGTGCTTCGTGAAGGTGACATACGGCGCGTCAGTCGTGATGTCGTGCGGAGTCACGTCCTCGGCCTCGTCGACGATGGGCACGCCCTCAGCGTCGAGCGCGCTGTAGAGGTCCTTGGTCACCTCGGTCTGGCCGTAGATCATCACGGCCTTGCCGGTGTGGCGCTTGAAGTCGATGCGCAGCAGCTGGCCGAGGAACGACATGCCCACACCGTCGTGGACGAATCCCTCCGCCATCATCCGGTCGCCGAGCCCCGCGTCGCGCAGCATGTCGACCGAACCCCACTCGAGCACACCCGCCCGGATGCGCGCCATCACGTACTCGCGGGTCTGTCGCTCGAGGATCGTGGCCTCGTGGCCGGCCAAGTGGAGTCGATGGGCGAGCAACAGCCCGGCCGGCCCGCCTCCGATGATGACCACCCTCGCGCTCTTCATGCCAGGAATCGGGTGATTGCGTCGAGGAACGCGGCCGGTTGCTCGACGTTGCTCAGGTGACCCGCGTCGAGCAGCACGAGCTCACTGCCCTTGATCTCGTCGTTCAGGAACGTCGAGAGCTCGGGAGGCGTCGCGATGTCGCTCGTGCCGGCGACGATGAGCGTGCGGGTGGTGATGGCATGCACGTCGGCGCGCAGGTCGGCACCCCGGATCGCGGCGCAGCAGCCCGCGTACCCGAGGGGATCGGTCGAACGCAGCGCAGTGCGTGCGTCGTCGATCTCGTCGGGATGACCCGCGACGTACTCCGGCTTGAACCACCGATCGATCACGGCATCGACGAGCGGTCCCATGCCTTCGGAACGAGCGATCTCGATGCGCTCGTCCCAGCGCGCCCGCTCGCTGATCTTCGCTCCGGTGTTGCAGAGCGTCAGTGAGTGCAACCGCGTGCTCGTGTTGAGGCCGAGCCACTGCCCGATGAGACCGCCGATCGACAGCCCGCAGTAGTCGAACCCGTCGATGCCGAGCCAGTCGACCAGGTCGACGACGTCGAGGCCGAGTCGATCGAGCGTGTAGTCGTCGTCGGGCGCGTCGCTCGCGCCGTGGCCGCGGATGTCGA
>DATKAS010000476.1:0-2048 GCA_035497855.1 Acidimicrobiales bacterium | reverse complement strand
CACAGCTCGCGGACGCGAAGGCGGCCCGCACTGCGCTCGACGCGGCCAGGCAGGCGCACGCCGCGGCGGCGAAGACCGAACGGAGCGCAGCCGAGTCGGTGACGAAGCTCGACAAGCAGATCGAGAGCGGGCGGCGCCAGTGCACGTCGCAGCGAGATCCCCTCGTCAGCGAAGGGCTCGAGCCACCCCACATCGAAGGCGACCTCGTCGAGGCGTGGGACGGTCTCGTTGCCTGGGCAGAGGCTGCCCTGCCCACGCACGAGGCCGCGAAAGACGCCGAGACCGAGCGCGCCAATGCGGTCGGCGTCGAGCTCGTCGAGATGCTCGTCGACTTGCGCGACGCGGCATCAGAGGCCGGCGTCGATGCGGACGATGATCCGAGCCTCTCGGTCCTCGGTCAGCGCGCGGCCGTCGCCGAGCGCGACGCGAAAGCCGAGCACAAGCGCATCGCCGACGGCATGAAGCAGTCGGCGAAGCTCGTGAAGCGCGTCGAAGCCGCCCGTGGTGAGATCCACGTCGCGCGCGAGCTCGCCAACCTCCTCAAGTCGACCGGTTTCGAGAAGTGGCTCGTGAACGAGGCGCTCGAACGGCTGGTGCTCGGCGCTTCGGAGACCCTCGAGCTGCTCTCGGGCAACCAGTACGCGCTCGCGGTCAACGAGGCCAACGAGTTCGAGGTGATCGACCACCGCAACGCGGACGACCGGCGCGCCGCGAAGACCCTGTCGGGCGGCGAGACGTTCCAGGCGTCGCTCGCGTTGGCGCTCGCGCTCGCCGAGCAGGTCGGGGCGATGGCGGCGGGAGGCGCGGCGAAGCTCGACTCGATCTTCCTCGACGAAGGGTTCGGCACGCTCGACGCGGACTCGCTCGACGCGGTGGCGAGCGCGCTCGAGACGCTGGGCAGCGACGACCGCATGGTGGGCATCGTCACGCACGTGCGTGAGCTCGCCGAGCGGGTGCCGATCCGGTACGAGGTCGTGAAGGGATCGCGGACGTCGACGGTCACGCGGGTCGACACGTGAAGTTCTCGGTCGATCCGTGGGACGTGGAGTACGGCACGTCGACCGAGCTCGAAACCGAGTCGGCGGGCAAGGTCGAGCTCGGCATCGAGCTGCCGCCCGAGGAGTGGCGAGGCTTGCGCGCGCCGACCGGGCAGGTCGACACGATCCTGTTCGTCGACGGGGTGCGTCGCATCGACGCCCGAGTCTGGATCGACGGGGACCATCCGGGGATCTGCGCGTCCTACGCGGCAGGCGCGGTGCGCTGCGACGGGCGGGCCCAGGTCGTCGAGGTCGCGGTCGACCGGGGGATGTTCAGCACCGCGCCGAGCGCGGCCGACATCGTCACGCGCCACGCGACCTATCCGGCTCGGATGGCCGCGTCCTCCGACATCGCGTCGCTGATGCTCGCGGTGCACGAGCGGATGACCGAGGTCGAGGTCGGGATCGCGAGCAAGGTCGACGGCGCGCAGCTCGTGGTCATCGACGGGCCCTTGCGCGGGCGCACCCACATCGACCACGCCGTCGGGTTCATCAAGAGCCACGCGGTGCGCTACCTGCCCGACGAGCAGCACGCGCTCGTCGGCATGCTGCAGCCGGGAGAGCGCACGCCGGTCTTCACGATCGGCTCATCGTGGAGTCGGCACTCGTGGTACCTCCGCTTGCCGGGGCCCTCCGGATCACCGTGGTCGGGCATCGCCCGGTGCGAGTGCTCGCCGGATCTGGCGCCTTCCGCCGCGATCGAGCTCGCGAACACGACTGCCGCGGTGCTGCCCCGTTTCGCGTCCGAGCCGCACAAGGACACCCGCGCGCCTCAGAACCTCTATCCGATCGGCGGGCTCGAGCGCGAGCTCCGCCGCCGGCTCGGCGATCAGGCCCTGCTGTTCAGGAGCTTGCAGCGCGCGTCGGCAACCTGAGCCGCCGGTGACCTGTTGCTGCGACCTGAGCAAGGCATCGGGATCGGGTCTCGGGCGCGTCAATCGCTCGTGCGGTGGTGTGGGCTCTCGCGGCGCTGTTTGCCGCGGCCGGTCTGGCCCTCGTCAAGTGGTGGAT
>DATKAS010000475.1:0-4790 GCA_035497855.1 Acidimicrobiales bacterium | reverse complement strand
GGCCACTGGGAAGAAGCCCAAAGTCGCGCTCGTGGCGTGCATGCGGACACTGCTGATCCACCTCAACAGCCTCATGCGTCAGCATCGGTTCGGCCCGACACCCACTCCCATCCGGGTCTCGTAATCGAGACGGTTGCTCAGTCTCTCAGACCGGCATTCAAGCTGCCGCAGCTTGTAGGCAGCGAGAGAAACGCTTGCTCCGTCTTACACTTGCCAATAGAGCGGGCGACCGGGGTCGAACCGGCGACGTCCAGCTTGGGGAGCTGATCGACGAGCGGCCGGAAGACTATGATCCGTGGGGATAATTTCAGGAGTGGCTGGGCCTTAGGGTGCCGTCCGGTTTCTACGGGTTTCACTGGATTTGATCGAGTTTCGCTGCTCAACCGGCACCATTGCCGGCACCACGCCATCAGCAGCCGGTGATGCGACGAAACCGTCGCGGCGGAACCGGCTTCGTTGAGCCGCGCGTACCGGGCCATCTACGAGATCAAGGGAGACACCACCCGGTTCGTGACCGTCGAAGAAGTCAGCAAGCACGAGAATTGACAGGAGGCGTCCATGCGCAAGACGAAGGAGCGGAAGTCAGCAGCGATCAAGCTGCTGGAGAAGATCGCGGGGGGCCCGCTCACCCTCGGGGAGGCGATCGAGTCGGTCCGCAAGAGCGAGGACCTCTCGCAGGACGCGTGCGCCAAGAAGCTCGGGGTCTCGAAGTCTCATCTGTGCGACGTCGAGAAGGGTCGCAAGATCGTGAGCCCTGAGCGCGCGGCGAAGTGGGCACGCGTGCTCGGGCATCGCATGTGCATTGTGTCGTATCCTGAATCCGTTCTGGTTCGTCTCGCCATCCAAGCCGAGCTGGACGCAGCCGGGTTGAAATACAAGGTCGTCCTCGACGCGGCGTGACGCTCGAGGCCGCTCGCTGACCAGGTTACGAGAAGGCGAAACGCGCCACGGCAACAGCGAGCGCACGTCCGGGTAGGAACGGGATCGCATGACCAACGACTGGTGTCGAACGCTCGGCATCGAGCCGCCCACGCTCGCGGCCGTGGCTGATCACCGGGAAGCGAACACGTTCGCTCTCCTCCTCGTCACCCTGCGAGAAGCGGCGGCAGGACGTCGATCGCCTCCGCGAGCGCGCGGCTGATCTGACCGTGCTCGGCCGCGCGTGCCGCCTTCGCGGCGAGGCGGGTGAGCCGCCGAGCCGCGCGGCGAAGAAGCTTCCGGCCACGGCTGCCGCCCGCAGCGAACCCTTCGTCCACCCACCGCCGTGCCGATCCGACGCCGTGTCGCAGGCTCGTGACGACATGTCGCGCGCGTCGTCCCTGCGGCGCTGCCTTCTCGAGCAGCTCGTCCAGTACGTCGAATCGACACGAGGCCGTCTCGTAGGCGCCGGACACCGCCGCGCACGGAACGGCCGGTACCGTCGTACTCGTCGTCGTACTGGTCGTCGTGATGCCGCCAGGCATGCTGGTCGTCGTCGTCACGGCCCCCTCGGGCACGTTCGTCACCGACAGCGTGTGGAGGTCGGACGCGCCGTAGTGCGTCGACGTGGTCGTCAGCCGAAAGCTGATCGTGAAGCTCGCCGGCGGGGCGCCGTCGGCGAGCACCAGGCGCCAGGTGGGATGGACGTGGAGGCCGTCGCCGTCGGCGGTCATGTTCCCGAGCTGGGCGGCGTCGCCGGGCGCGAGCAGAATCGAGCCGTGGACCTGAACGGATGCGGCGGCGTCGATCGACACGATCTCGACGGCCACCGGCGTGCCGACGGCGAGCTGGAACAAGCCCGGCTGGATGGTGTCGAGGGCGTCGAAGCCGGGATCGGTGGCCGTGAACAGCGTCATACCGCCCGCGGAGATGCTGGCGGACACGCGCACGGGTCGCGCGAAGTCGTACGCCAGCGTCAGCGCACCGCCGCCGTCGACGGTCGAGCCGATGATCATGTCCCCGGCGTGGAAGGCGAGCCCGGGCCTCGCGCCGCTCAGGAGCAGCGCGAGGCCCAGGAGGACATGGCGGAAGGCGAGCTTCAGGGCAGGCATGTGGTTGGCGGCGGCGCGTCCTTGGCCGTGAACGTCGTGCCCGGCTTCCACTTGGGTGTGCCGCCGAATCGGAGGCAGTAGCGGTGCGCGCCGATCGTCAGCACGACGTCCACGGGCTCGGGATCCGTCCCCAGGCCGAACGTCAGACCGGGCCCTTTGGCCACGGCCTTCACGAGCTTGCCCGCGGTGATGACGACCGACGTCACCGGACCGAGGCGGTCGGTGTACTTGTAGCCCTTGATAGTAGACTTGCCCACGAGCTTCCAATGCGTCGCGGGCAATTCGTAGGTCAGGTCGAAGTCGCCTGCCGTGCTCCGGATGCGCAGGCTGCCGCCAGTCGCGGTCGGCGCGTCGGCGACGGGATCCCCAAGCGTCGCGGACGCGTCCTTCGCGATCACTTTGAGCTTGCTCTTCGCGGGGTTGCTCGCCTTCACCGCCAGCGTGAGCGTCGTGCCGCCGAGGAGGTCGCTGCTGAACGACGGCAGCGTGGTGGTCGTCGGCAGCAGCAGGCTGCTGCTCGTCGTCGAGCTGCTCGACGTGCTCGTGGTGGTCGTGCTCGTGGTCGACGTGCTCGTGGCGGTCGTGCTGGTCGACGTGGCGGTCGAGCTGCTCGACGTGCTCGTGGTGGTCGTGCTCGTGGTCGACGTGCTCGTGGCGGTCGTGCTGGTCGACGTGGCGACGGTGGTCGTCGTAGGTGGGACGTTGGTGATCGTGGCCGCGTAGACCGGCGACTGCGCGTATGCCGCGCTCGTCGTCGTCAGCCGGAAGGACACGTGGTACGCGCCGGTCACGCCGTTCGGGAGGAGCAGGCGCCACTCGGGATGGACGTGCAGGCCGTTGCCGGCGGCGTCGATGGTGCCGAGCGCGACGCTGTCGCCGACCGCGGCGAGCGTCGTCGCACCGACCTTCAGCGACACGCCCGCGTCGATGGCCGTGATCTGCACGCGGACGGCCGTGCCCGCCGCGAGCGCGAACAGCGGCGGCTCGCTGGGGAAGACCGCATCCCATCCGGGATCCGTGCCGGAGTAGAGACTCTGCGTCGGGCCAGGGAAGCTCAGCGACACCTCGACGAGATTCGCGAAGTCGTACCGGATCGACAGGGCGCCGCCTCCGGCCACGGTGGAGCCGATGATCATGTCGGACGCGTGGTACGCATGCGCTGCGGCGGGCAGCGCGAGCAGCGTGGCGAGGACGAACGAGCGGAGCTTCGACATGGTTCCTCCGGAACCCGGAGTCCGGCCGTGGTGCGGCCGGACTCCGGGTGTGCGCGTGGACGTCGTCAGTCGGCTTCGGACGTCGGGAAGAGGCAGGGCAGCGACTCGGTGACGGGCTGCCCGCCCTGGGTGATCGCCTCGAGCGCCTCGTGGGCTCCGTGGTACCCGCCCGACATCGTGTCTTCGACGTTGCACGCGGCCAACCCCAGATGCTGCGAGATGGCGTTGTCGTCGTAGGTGTTCGATCCGCTCGGCCCACAGGCCTTCAGGATGCCGTCGAGCGCCTTCTGGCGCGCGGCGGCGATCTTGCCGAGCATGGTGGCCGACGGCGGAAGCGTGCCGTTCGCATCGCCGCAGGTCCGCGCGGCCGTTGCTTCTGCCTTGGTAGTATCGCCGCCGGTCGCGGCCGTGGCTGTGACGACGGTCACCTTGTCGAGGCAGCCCTCAAGCGCTTTCTGGAGCGTGCCCGTGAACTTCCGAACGGCCTTCCCGAGCGTCTGCTGGCACTTGACGCTCGCGCTGTCGTAGGCGGTCGTGTCCCACTCCGGCGGGAACAGATGACCGTTGGAGACACGCAGGGTGAAGACGGACGAATCGGCGTACGCAGTCGCACCGCCGGTCCGCTTGATCCGGAATGAGACGCGCGCGTCGCCGTACGAGCCGGCAGGAAGCATCAGGTAGATCTGCCACGACGGGTGATGATGGATCCCGTCCACGCCCCCCTGCGTGCCCAAGACGGTCGAGTCCCCGACGTGGAGCAGCGGGGTCCCGTTGAGCACCATGCCGACGGTGCCGTCGTCGATGGCCGTGATCTCGACGCTCACCTGCGTGCCGGGATCGATGATGAAGAGTCCGTCGCCGGGAAAGTCGGTGTCGAGCGCGTCGAAGCCGGGCTCGTCGTTGCTGTAGCCGGTCATGCCCGGCGGCAACACGGACGTGAGGACGGGGTCGTAGTTGGCGCGGACGACGGTCGAGAAGTCGTACCCGATCGTGAGCGCGCCGCCATGGGCCAGCGTCGACGACACCGCCATGTCGCCGGAGTGGAATGCGAAGCTCGTCGTGCGGCCGCCGAGCAGCAGCGCGACGGCACCGATGCCGATTGCAAGTCGCTTCATTGTTTTTCCTTCGTTGTTGGAGTTGCGTTGGACATCCGCGATTCTTTTCAGCCAGCGACCGGCGGCGGCCCGCGCGCGCAGCCGGTATGCCCTGGACGCTCGGCGGGGTGAGATGCGTCCCGGGCCACCAACGCTGCGCAGGAGCACAGCGGGGCAATGCCAGGAGACGCAGACAGGACCGCCGGCGTGCCGATGATCGAATGACATGCGGCACACTGGCCGCGCGTCTCGTGATGACTCGTCGCGTGCGCCCATCCTGTCGTGCCCTGGGCGAGCCAGAGCGCCAGCACGAGGACGGCGAGGACGTGGCACACGCGACGCATCGGCTACTCGAAGTCCTCGTTGAGCGAGCGCAGGAAGGCCGCCAGCGGCGCGACGTCTTCGGCACGGAGGGCGACACCGGCGAGGGCCTTCGCGCCGTTGCGCACGCG
>DATKAS010000474.1:0-5934 GCA_035497855.1 Acidimicrobiales bacterium | reverse complement strand
ACGTCGCCCGCCGCGAGCTGCGAGACGATCTTCGACACCGTGCCGTCCTTGGTCGTGGAGTGGAGCACCACGAAGCCCTGGCCGCCGGCCGAGTACATCGCGCCCCGGGCGAAGTCGGCTTGGCCGCCGCTCGAGGAGTAGTAGGTGCCGTGCACGGTCTCCGACGCACACTGCCCGATGAGATCCACGGCGATCGTCGCGTTGATCGACACGAACGAGGTTTCCTGTGCGATGACGCGAGGATCGTTGACGTAGCGAACCGGCCAGAGCTCGAACGCGGCGTTCTCGTCGAGGAAGTCGTAGAGCCTTCGGGTGCCGAGCGCGAACGTGCCGACAGCCTTCGTTCGGTTCAGCTGCTTGGCCACGCCGGTGATGACACCGCGGTCGACCAGGTCCATCACTCCGTCGGACAGGAGCTCCGTGTGGACGCCGAGGTCACGATGATCCCTCAGCGCGCTCAGCACCGCATTCGGGATCGCGCCGATGCCGGTCTGGATCGTTGCTCGATCCGGGATGCGCTCGGCGACGAAGGCGGCGATGCGGTCGTCGATGTCGGTCGGCATCACCGGGGGCACTTCGAGCAGGGGGTAGTCCGCCTCGCTCCATCCGACGACCTGAGAGATGTGCACCACGTTGCGGCCGAACGTGCGGGGGACGCACGGGTTGGCCTCGAGGAAGAAGCGAGCTCTGCCGATGAACGACGCGACGTAGTCGGCGTTGAGACCGAGGCTGAAGTAGCCGTGGCGATCCGGGGGTGACGCCGTCGCGATCACGAGCGGATCGATCGTGCGCTGCCGCAGGATGTCACGCATCTCGCTGAAGTTGTTCGGGACGAGGTCGATCGTTCTCTTGCGAAAGCATGGCCGCGTGATGTCGGAAAGGAAGTACGACACGTGACGCAGCCGGTCGCCATGGACCCCGTGCAGGTACGGCCGATCGTGCAGCACGTGCATCTGGTGCACGCGCACCCCTTGGAGGTCGTCGGCGGCGGCTTCGATGGCATCCAGCAGCGTCACTGGCTCACCGTTCGCCAACGGCACGATGATGTCGGTCCCGCGTCCGATGTGCTCCAGTACTGAGTGCATCGGTCGCAGTCTGCTCGCTGTCAGTCGGCGACGCGCACAGCGACGGCTGGCTTGATCTTCGACGCCTTCCTCGCCGGGCCGAGCGTCGCGATGATCGAGGCAACGAACGTCGCGCCGAGGATCACCGTGACGTCCCGCCAGGCGATCGGGTACGCGCCGTGCAGGCCCTGGAACGCAGCGCTGTTGCGGTACAGCAGGTACGTCGTGATCACCGCGAGCACCGCGCCGATGAGAATGCCTTCGACGGCCACGAACGTGCTCTCGGCCATGAACGCCCGCTGCACCGAGACGGCTCGGAAGCCGAGCGCTCGCAGCACGCCGATCGTGCGGCGCCGCTCTCGCACTGCTCGCACCATGACGACGCCGAGGCCCGTGATGCCGACGACCAGGCCGAGCGCGAGGAAGCCCTGCATGAGCCGGAAGAAGCTCTGGCTCGCGGCGAGGTTCTGCTCGACGTACTGGCGGATCGACGTCGCGACGACGCCGGCGGCGAGGAAGCGTCCTTGCAGCTCGGCGGCGAGCACCACGTCATCGACGTTCGGCGCGTCGAGCAGGTAGCTCGACTGCTTCGCGTCACGGAAGTCGGCGGTCACCGCGGCTCGGCTCGTCAGGATCGGGTATCCCGGCTCACCGACGCCGATGTTGTAGAAGGCGCCGGCGGAGGACATGACTCCGACGATCGTCTTGACGTGTGTCGCTCCCGTCTCGGGGTCGGTGATCGTGAACGAGTCACCGGGCTCGAACTGCTTGGTGCCGGGACCTCCGGTGGACCCGAAGAAGTTGTCCACCACGACGTAGGCAGGGTTCGCCGCGACGGCCTTCCAGACGGCTCTGTCGTCGGGGAGGCCTGCCATGCGCTTGTCGAGCGTGTACATGTGAGCGCCCTGGGTCAGGTCGGGGAGCCCGACGACCACGACAGGCAGGGGCTTGTCGGTGCGATGGGCAGGATCGGTCGACGTCCCGTGGGCGACGACGAGCGGCGCCACGTCGCGAACGACGCCGGCGAACGGTCCGGATCGCAGCACGTCGATGGGGTTGCCTTGGAGCAGCGTCCCGTTGACGTCGACGCGGTGCGTCCAGCCGGCGCTCGCATCTGCGACTGCCTGGTTGGTCGACGAAGCCAGGATCGCGCCGATCTCGGTGAGCAGCACGACGACGAACACGACGATGCTGTACATCACGAGGGTCGCGCCGGTGCGGAAGCGCCGAGCTGTCGGGTAGGCGATCGCGAGTCGAGCGGTCAGCGCCGACTCGGTCGGACGCTCCAGCCAACGCCGGAGTGGCCAGAGCACGACGTTCTGGTTCTGGCTGATGAGCAGCACGGCCGAGAACGTGACGAGCACGCCGAGCACGATGTAGGTGGTCATCGACGGTCCATTGAAGATCGCGGGCCGGAACAAGTTCGCGGTGAGCGACCAGAGCAAGATGCCGAGCGAGACTGCGGACCACGCCGCGCGGGGTGAGAGCCACACGCGCAGCACCGGGACAGCCGCAAGCGCCGCGAGCGCCGGCATCAGGTAGACAGCAGCCCCGGCGCTGTTGGCGATCGCGACGACGGCTCCGGCCGTGAGCAGCGCGCACGATGCGGACGACACGATGACCCAGCCGCGGCGGATGCCCTTTCGGGATGCCGGCGGGAGATCGCGGATCGCGGCGATCACATTCAAGCGGCTCAGGCGGACGCTCGTCAGGAGCACGGTGATGAACGCGATGACGAAGCCTGCGGCGAAGCCATTCACCAGGCTGACCCTGCTGACTCGGAACGACAGCTCGAGCTGCTGCGACGGGCTGTTCCATTGGTTGATGATCGCCTCGGCAATCCCCACGACGCCCCGACCGACCACGACACCGACGAGCAGGCCGAGCGCACCGGCGATGAACGCATAGACGGCGCCCTCGATCGCGAACTCGCCGACCAGGCGGCGGCGAGTGAGCCCGACGGCGCGCAGCATCCCGAGCTGGCTCTTGCGCTCCTCGGCGAGCATCACGAAGACGTTCACCAGCAGCAAGATGCCGGCGATGATGCTGAAGCTCCCGATGAAGAGGAACAGCGAACCCATCTGGTTCGACGTGTTCGTCGCCGCGTCGAGCGTCTCCTTCTTCGCCTCGCTCACAGTGGTCGTGAGCCGGCCGGGGGCGAGCAGCTGATCGATCCGGTCATGCACCGCTTGCGTGAGCGCTGATCCGGACTCGACGCCTCCCCGATTCGACACGAGTGTGGTCGTCAGCGGATGTGCGCCTGTCCCCGACGTCCAGGCGAGTCCCTGCAGCGTCCCTGGCGCGAAGAACGCGTCCGCGTTCACGACCGCGCCGAGGCCCGCGCCCGCGAGGCCGTCTCGCGGCACGACGCGGACGACTCGAGCGGGTGTCTGCTGCCCGAACACGAAGAACGTCACCGTGTCGCCCACGCCCGCGTTCAGCCGGCGTGCCAGCTCGTCGTTGATCACGACCTCGCCGGTCTTCGGCGCGGGGCCCGACAGGCCCGAACCGGAACCCCCGAAGGTGGCCGCCTGTGCGAAGTCGAGGTCCCAGAGCAAGGTGATCGGTTCGGCGCGCGGAGTGCCGTTCTTGGTGATCGAGGTCGCGCCGACCGCTGTGTGCGCAGTGAGCACGCCGTCCACGTCGGGATCCGACTTCAGCGCCTCGAGGCGTTGGGCGATCAGCGCCCCACGCACGGGATCCGCTGTGGTGATCCGCTCGTCGATGGGGCCGAGCGCACGCACCGCAACGTGCCGGATCGATGTGCCGAGCGAGTCACCCACCGCCAAGCTGCTCACGATCAGGGCGGTGCCGAGGACAGAACCGCTGATGATGAGCAGCGCCTCGGTGCGCCGGCGAGCGATCTGCCGGAACGCGAGGCGCCGGAGGACAGGGCTCGTCGCGACGAGGATCGCGGTGGCTCCGAGCGCGATGCCGAGCAGCACGAGCAGCGGCGGCATGAGCTCGGGGTACACGGCTAGCTGCCGATCAGGACGGGCGCACCTGTGGGTTGTCGCTCGTCGGACTCGAGATGGCCGTCGCGCATGCGCACGATGCGACCGGCGGAGGCGCCGATGGCTGCGTCGTGGGTGACGAGCACGATCGTCTGCTCCTCTTCCTCGTTCAGCTCGCGGAGCAGCTCCATCACCGAGCGCGCCATCGTGCTGTCGAGGTTGCCCGTCGGCTCGTCGGCCCACACGATCGCGGGGCGACCGACGAGGGCGCGGGCCACGGTGACGCGCTGCTGCTCACCGCCAGACATCTCGTTCGGCCGGTGGCGCGCGCGATGGGCGAGGCCGACGCGCTCGAGCATCTGAAGTGCGCGTGCACGCGCGTCCTTCGGTGGCGTACCTCGCAACAAGAGCGGGAGCTCCACGTTCTCGACCGCGTCGAACACGGGGATCAGGTTGAACGCCTGGAAGATGAATCCCATCGCCTGGGCGCGGTGCATCGTGCGCTCGGTGTCGCTCATCCCGAACAGGTCGCGCCCTTCGACGAGGACTGTGCCGCCGTCGATGTCGTCGAGCCCCGACAGGCAGTTGAGCATCGTCGTCTTGCCGGAACCCGACGGACCCATCACCGCGACGAGCTCGCCGCGGGCGACCTCGAGGTTCACGTCGTCGAGCGCGACGACCTCGCCACCCTCCGACCGGTACAGCTTGCGCACGTCTCTGGCGACAAGCAGCGACTCCACATGTCCACGATGGAGACGCGGCCGGGCACCGCGCCAGTGCCGAAAGTCCTAGCGGGCGTTCGCCTCCGCGAACCTCTGGCGTGTGTGGTCGAAGTCCATCGGCGCCTCGATCAGCGTCTCGTCGTCCCACTCGCTTCGACCTTGCTTCGTGGTGAGGTCACCGCCGTAGATGTGGATCGCGCCGGTGAGCACCGTCAGCGGGTTGTGCACCGCGTGGATCGTGTCGGCCCCGAAGAGCGCGACCTCCTTGGTGCGCAGCTCGCGACCGCCCGTCTCGATGATCGTGTTGGCCTTGCGCCGGTAGAGCGTGTTGTCCTCCTGCCCGCCGTAGAGCCCGATCGCCGCCCACATGAGGTGGTTGTGCGCGGGGATCTTCATGTCCGGACCCCACACCACCTTCAGGATGCTCAGGTCAGGAGCCGCGTAGAGCGGCGTGATCTCTGCCTTGGTGACCGGGAGCACCTTCTCGATCTGCTCCGGGTTTCGGACGGCGCGCTCGAGCACCTCTCTGACCGCGAGCAATGCCTCCTTCTCGGTCACCGCTTGCTTGCAATCGGCCACGAATTCGTCCAAGTCGAACATGGCCACACTCCCTTTCCCCGTACCACTCAGTCCCGTCTACCACCTGGTTCCCACAGCGTCTTCGCGTAGTCCTCCTCGAGCGACGCGTCAATGGCACCCACCTCGATGTCTCCGACCGCCGGGATCTGGTCCTTGATGATGCAGCCCAGGGTCGGGAGGGACGCACGGTCAGGCCACGAGGACTGCGTCCAGATCTCGCTGCGGCGGAACGCCTTCGCGCAGTGCATGAACTGCTCGACGACCGTCACCCCGATCGCCGCCTTCGGGCGCCGGTCTTTGACCGCGCAGGCGCCGAGCACCTCGGAGTCGGTCGTGATGCAGGCGTGCCCGTTGACCCTGAGTGTCTCCTCCATGCCAGGTATGAGGAAGAGCAGACCGATGCCCGAGCCGCGGACGACGTTCGTGATCGAGTCGAGGAGGTTGTTGCCGGCGAGATCCGGGATGGCGAGATGGTGGTCGTCGAGCACGATCACGAACCCGGGCGGCCCGCCCTTCGGTGACACGTCCGCCGTGCCATCCGGCGCGCTGGTGCCGAGGAGCACGAACGGTGAATGGGCGATGAACGTGCGGGCGTGATCGTCGAGGCGCCCGATG
>DATKAS010000473.1:0-3674 GCA_035497855.1 Acidimicrobiales bacterium | reverse complement strand
CCGCGAGCATCCAGTCCTCGCAGAAGCGAAGCACGGGATCTCCCATGAGCTCAGCGAAGTCGCGCATCGTCGTGAAGACGTCGATCGCGAGGCCCTCGAGCGCGCGGTTGACACCCGCGAGCCGGAAGACAGGATCGGGATGGCACGAGGCCTCGAACAGCGTCACGGCCTCGGCGTACTCGCCGATGTCGGTGCCCATGTGGTCGCCGAGCTTGATCGAGATCTCGACGTGGCGAGCTTCGTCCCAGCACTGCCGGGCCATGTCGAGCTTGAGAGCGAACGGGATCTCGTCGAGGTCGTAGTCGTACGCGGTCCGACCAGCGCCCTCGAGGGCTTGGATCTCGCCCACGAAGATGCCGTGCATCTGCCGGCGAGCGCGATCGGGCACTTCTTCGGACTCCACGAACAGCTTTCGGTCGTCGCCGACGCCAGCCCTCGGGTCGGAGAACCGCTCGGCGGTCGTGATGCGGTTGAAGCGGTCGTCACGGGCGAGGGAGTCCGGAGGGATCTGCTTGCGCACGGTCCGATGGTACTGATTCGACCGTCGTCCGGCGTGGGGGAGGGAGCGGATCTCGCCAGTGCTCGTCCTCGTCCTCCTCGTCTTCGTCGATCACGAGCACGGGCAGCCCGTAGTGCGCGAGGACGCGCTCTTCGAGGGTCAAGGCTTGCGCCGCGAGGCTCGTGAGCCCGATGCACGCGAAGACGATGATCGCCGGTGGCATCGAGAGGTCGAAGAAGTCGCGCAGCGGAGGGATCACCAGCACCGCGACGAACGCCCCGAGCATCGAGAGCACGAGGGTGCGTCGCCACCCGACGAGCGGTCGCGCGAGTCGAGCGAGGATCACGAGCCCAACGCCCATGAGCACCATCGCGGCCGTCGTGCGGGCCTGCTCGAGCGTGATGTCCTCCTGGATGCGAGTGAGCGCGTAGCCAGTGAAGGTCGCGGCGGCCGCGGTGATGCCGGCGGGGATGGCGAAGACGAGCACCCGCTTCACGAACCCCGTCTTCGCCCGTCGTTCGTTGGGTGCGAGCGCGAGGAAGAAGGAGGGGATGCCGATGGTGAGCGCCCCCACGAGCGTGAGATGGCGAGGCAGGAACGGGAAGGGCACGACGGTGATACCGACGGCGAGCGCGATCATCATCGAGTACACGGTCTTCGTCACGAAGAGGTTCGCGACTCGCTCGAGGTTGTTGATCACGCGCCGACCTTCGGCGACGGCACCCGGCAGGGTCGCGAAGGAGTTGTCGAGCAGCACCAGCTGGGCGACTGCCCGTGCCGCCGAGCTGCCGGTGCCCATCGCGATGCCGATGTCGGCGTCTTTGAGAGCGAGCACGTCGTTCACGCCGTCACCGGTCATGGCGACCACGTGGCCGCGCGCTTGCAGTGCCTTCACCATCTCGCGCTTCTGATGCGGGGTGACGCGACCGAACACCGTCGAGGCCTCGAGCGCGACGCCGAGGTGCGCCGGCTCTTCAGGCAGTGTGCGAGCGTCGACCGGATCGTCGTCGGCGACCCCACAACGCAGCGCGACCGCGCTGACCGTCGCCGGATGATCGCCCGAGATGACCTTGATCGTCACGCCCTGCTCGGCGAAGTAGGCGAGCGTGTCGGCAGCGTCGCCACGGATCTTGTCCTCGAGCAGAACGAGGGCCTTGGGTGTGAGGTCAGCCGGCGGACCATCGCCGTTGAGCGGCTGCGGTGAGCTCGCGAGCAGCACGACACGGCGACCGGCGAGCGCCTGCTCCTCGACGCGCGAGCGCACGCGGGTGTCGAGGTCGGCGTCGTCGGTGTGCGCGGTCTGCAACAAGATGTCGGGCGCTCCGAGATACCACGACCCCTGCTCCGCGAACTGCACCGCGCTCCACTTGCGAGCCGACGCGAAGGGCACGGCCGCCGTCGCTTGCCATCCCGCCGGAAGCGGGAACGACTCTCTCAGTGCGAGCGCGGTCGCGTTGGGGGACGGATCCGCGGCGGCGAAAGCTCCCAGCGCCGCTTGCACCTGCTCACCGGCCTCGCCGATCGTCTCGACGGATTGGACCGCGATCGCGCCCTCGGTCAACGTGCCGGTCTTGTCGAGGCACAGCACGTCGACCCGTGCCAGGCCCTCCACCGCTGGGAGCTCTTGCACGAGCACGTTCACACGACCGAGCCGAACGACACCGACGGCGAACGCGACGCTCGTGAGGAGGACGAGCCCTTCGGGCACCATCGCGACGACGCCTCCGACCGACGTGCGCAACGCGTCCGAGACGCTGTCCGACGCTTGGAGCTGGCTCACGAGGAGCAGGATCGCTGTCGGCACCATCCCATAGATCGCGAGCGTGATGATCGTGTCGATGCCCGCTCGCAGCTCGGACCGCACGAGGGTGAACCGCCGCGCCTCTTCCGCCAATGCGACCGCGTATGCGTCGCGCCCCACCTTCGTCGCCTGATAGCGGCCGGTGCCGGCAGCCACGAAGCTGCCCGACATGATCGTCGAGCCCGGCGGCTTCGGCACGGTGTCGGACTCGCCGGTGAGGAGGGACTCGTCGACCTCGAGCGACGCGCTCTCGCCGACTTGCCCATCGACGACGACCTGATCTCCAGGGCCGATCTCGATCACGTCGTCGAGCACGACGTCTCCCATCGGCACGCTGACGACTTGGCCGTCGCGGACTGCTCGGGCGTGCGGCGCGCTGACCACCGCGAGGCGATCGAGTGTCCGCTTCGCGCGGAGCTCCTGGACGATGCCGATCAGCGTGTTGGCGATGACGACTCCGCCGAACAGCGCATCGTTGAGCGGACCGACGACGAGGATGACGATGAGGAGAGACCCGACCAGGAAGTTGAATCGTGTGAAGACGTTGGCCTTCACGATCTCGGCGACCGTGCGGGTGGGCGCCGCGGGGACGTCGTTGCGCAGGCCGCGGGCGACGCGATCGGCAACCTCTGCCGAGGTCAGGCCCGTGTGCACGTCGGTCAGCGCCACGGCGTCACCGTACGGCGGGCGTGCCCCTGTTCGAGGTGGTTCTGAGCAGATGTGAGTATGATTCTCATTCATGTTCCCAGTGCAGCGATGGCGCGAGTGCGTCGCCGGCGTCGCGGTCGTGCCGCTCCTGCTCCTCGTCGCCTGTGGCGACGATGGGGCCGCGGCAGTCCGGTCGGCCCCACCTTGCCCGACCGATCCAGTTCGAATCGTGGTGTCCGTGAGCCAGTGGGGCGACATCGTCAGTGACCTCGCGGGAGCGTGTGGCGACGTGACGACGATCGTGCGCGGCACGGCCATCGATCCCCACGACTACGAGCCCACGCCGGCCGACCTCAACGCCTTCACCGACGCTCGGCTCGTCGTCGTGAACGGTGTGGGCTACGACGCGTGGGCGAGCAAGGCCGCAGACACCACTTCGCCCAAGCCACTCGTGGTCGATGCAGGCGACGTCGTGGGCAAGAAGCCGGGGGACAACCCGCACATCTGGTATGACCCTGACTACGTGAGGGCCGTCGCGAGTGCGATCACCACTCAGCTCGAAGCAGTCGCGCCCGCGGCATCGCCGTACTTCGAGGCGCAGGCAGCGACCTGGCGCACGGAGATGAAGTCCTACGACGACACGGTGTCGGAGGTCCGCTCGCAGGCCACAGGCGCGGTCACATATGGAGCCACTGAATCGGTCTTCGACTACATGGCAGCCGCAGT
>DATKAS010000472.1:0-2402 GCA_035497855.1 Acidimicrobiales bacterium | reverse complement strand
GAAGTAGCCCCAGATCACCGCGGGCACCAACCACCCCTCGGCCTTGGCTTCGTCGAGCTGCGCTCGCAGCGTCGGCCGGATCCGTTCCTTGAAGTCGGCGTCGTTCTCGCCGAGCGACTTGTCGGGGCGGAATTGCCACTGGTTGCGGAACAGCGCGGTCTCGTTGATGTAGGCGGCGATGTCGTCGAGCGGGATGCCCTTCGCGACCCGGGAGCCGAGGAACGGCGGGCTGAAGATCTCGACGTCGGTGGCGACGTCGGAGCGGACCGCGGCGGCAGTGACCGCGCGTTCGGCCTCCATCTCCGACCTCCGCGGCGGCAGGATCCTGCCGCCCAGCGCGCGCCCGAAGTCGGGATCGAGCACGCCGGTCTTCTTGCCCTCCATGAGCTGGTCCATCGTGTGGAGGCCTTCGAAGGCGTCCTTGCCGTAGAACAGGCGGCCGTCGTAGACCTCGCGCAGGTCGCGCTCCACGTAGGTGCGGGTGAGCGCGGCGCCGCCGAGCAGCACCGGGATCTCGGCCAGGCCCTGCGCGTTCAGCTCCTCCAGGTTCTCGCGCATGATGAGCGTGCTCTTCACGAGCAGGCCGCTCATGCCGATGGCGTCGGCCTCCACCTCGGTGGCCTTCTCGACGAACGCCGACAGCGGTGCCTTGATGCCGATGTTGTGCACCTCGTAGCCGTTGTTGGTGAGGATGATGTCGACGAGGTTCTTGCCGATGTCGTGGACGTCGCCCTTGACCGTGCCGAGTACGACGCGGCCCTTGCCGCCGGCGTCGGCCTTCTCCATGTGCGGCTCGAGGTAGGCGACCGCCGCCTTCATCGTCTCTGCGCTCTGGAGCACGAACGGGAGCTGCATCTCGCCGCGACCGAAGAGGTCCCCGACGACCTTCATGCCCTCGAGGAGCACGTCGTTGACGATCGAGAGCGCCGGACGCGACTCGAGCTGCACGTCGAGGTCGGCTTCGAGGCCGTCGCGGTTGCCGTCGATGATGCGGTGCTCGAGGCGCTGCTCGACCGGCCAGCCCGAGCGGTCTTCCTGCTCGACCGCGGTGGCGTCGACCCCCTCGAACATGGCCATGAGCTCGGTGAGCGGGTCGTAGTCGTCGCGGCGGCGGTCGTAGACGAGGTCGAGGGTGACCTCGCGCACGTCGTCGTCGATCTTGTGCATGGGCATGATGCGAGCGGCGTGCACGATGGCGGCGTCGAGCCCTGCCTCGCGGCACTCGTGCAGGAACACGCTGTTGAGCACGTGACGGATCGCCGGCTTGAGCCCGAAGCTGATGTTCGACAGGCCGAGGACGGTCGACGAGCCGGGCAGCTCGGTCTGCGCCCGACGGATCGCCTCGATGGTCTCGATGCCGTCGCGGCGGAGGTCCTCCGAGCCCGAGCCCAACGGGAACGTCAGCATGTCGAAGATCAGGTCGGTGGGCTCGATGCCGTAGCGATCGATTGCCAGGTCGTAGATGCGCCGGCAGATGCGCAACTTGTCGTCGGCGGTGCGGGCCTGGCCGTCTTCGTCGATGGCGAGGCAGATCACCGCGGCGCCGTACTCGCGTGCCAGCGACAGCACGCGGTCGAAGCGCTTGCCCTCCTCCTCGCCTTCCTCGAGGTTGGCGGAGTTGAGGATCGCCTTGCCACCCGAGTGCTGGAGGCCGGTCTCGAGGACCGCGGGTTCGGTGGAGTCGAACACGAGCGGGAGCGCGGCCTGGGTGGCGAAGCGGCTGGCGATCTCGTGCATGTCGACGGTGCCGTCGCGACCGACGTAGTCGACGCACACGTCGAGCACGTGCGCGCCTTCCTTCACCTGGTCGCGCGCCATCTGCACACACGTGTCCCAGTCGCCTTCGAGCATCGCCTCGCGGAACTTCTTCGACCCGTTGGCGTTCGTGCGCTCACCGATCGCCAGGTACGCGAGCTCCTGGTGGAACGTGACCGGGCTGTAGATCGACGAGCAGCTGGGCTCGAACTCCGGTGTGCGAGCGACGGGTGCGCGCGTGCCGATGCGCTCGGTGACCGCGCGCAGGTGCGCGGGCGTGGTGCCGCAGCAACCGCCGACGATGTTGAGACCGAACTCGTCGACGAACCGCGCGTGCGCGTCGGCGAGCGCCTCCGGGGTGAGGTCGTAGTGCGTGTGGCCGTCGACGATCGACGGCAGCCCGGCGTTGGGGAGGCACGAGAGGAAGGTGCGCGAGTGCTGCGCGAGGTAGCGCAGGTGTTCGGTCATCTCCGCGGGGCCGGTCGCGCAGTTGAGCCCGATCACGTCGGGGCGCAGCGCTTCGAGCGCAGTGAGGGCGGCGCCGATCTCCGACCCCACGAGGAGCCGGCCGGTCGTCTCGACCGTCACCTGCACCATGAGCGGGACCTGGGTGCCGACCGCGGCCATCGCCCGGCGGGCGCCGATGA
>DATKAS010000471.1:0-6112 GCA_035497855.1 Acidimicrobiales bacterium | reverse complement strand
TCCTCGGGCTCGCCGGGAACGGCGACCTCATCGCCACATGCTCGAGCCCGCAGAGCAGGAACTTCCGAGTCGGCCGCATGCTCGCCGATGGCCTCCCCATCGACGCGATCGTCGAGCAGATGACGATGGTTGCGGAAGGTGTCGCGACGGCGCCCGTCGTCGTGGCCCTCGCCGAGCGGGTGGGAATCGAGCTGCCGATCGCCTCTGCCGTCGCCGCGTTGCTCAGCGGTCGTCATCGACCCGAGGAGCTCGTGACCCAGCTCATGACACGGGATCCCAAGCCCGAGGCAGCCGGGCTCGAGCTCACGCAAGCGACAACCGATGGGAGGTCGAGATGACCGCGTCCGAGATCGAACCCATGGAAGTGCTCGAGGCGCACGAGTGCTGGGAGTTGCTACGAGGCGCCGACGTCGGAAGGCTCGCGATCGCGATCGCCAACCATCCGGACATCTTCCCGATCAACTACGTCGTCGACCACGGCTCGGTCGTGTTCCGGACCGCCGAAGGCACGAAGCTCGCTGCGGCTGTCCTCGGCACCGCGGTCGCGTTCGAGGCCGACGGCTATGACGAGTCCGCCGGCGAAGCGTGGAGTGTCGTGCTCAAGGGGCACGCGGTCGAGATCCAGAAGCTGCACGACCTGTTCGAAGCCGCCGACCTGCCGCTGTTCCCGTGGCACGCGGCCCCGAAGCAGCGGTTCGTGCGCATCACCCCCGACTCGGTGACCGGGCGTCGATTCCGGGTGGTGGTGGACGCGACCCATCAGGCGACGACTCGGTCGGCGCACGAGTAAGCGACTCGACACGCGAACTGCCCTCCCCGGCGACGCGCACGGTGTCATGCTGGAGGCATGGCCAACAAAGTGCCGGAGAAGCACAACGCCAAGAAGCCCGGCAAATCCCTCAAGGAGAAGCGGGCCGACAAGAAGAAGAAGCAGAGCGAGCGCCGCGCGGGCTGACCGGGCCGCGACATGGCGAGCACCCGGGCGTACCGCGACGGGACGCTCATCAAGGAGGACTTCCCTGTCGCGGACATCTCCGACGTCTTGGAGATGCCCGACACCGTGGTCTGGGTCGACTACTGCAGGCCAACGGAAGACGATTTGGAGGAGCTGCAGGCCGAGCTCGGGTTCCACGAGCTCGCGGTGCAGGACGCGCTCGGCGGGCATCAGCGCCCCAAGCTCGATCACTACCCGAGTCACGAGTTCCTCGTCATGTACTCGGTGTCGCTGCACGACGGAAGGCTGATCGCGGTCGAGATCGACGCGTTCATCCACCCTCGGTGGCTCGTCACCGTGCGGAAGGACGAAGGCTTCGACCTCGGACCGCTCCTCGAGCGGTGGGATCGTTCACGCGACCTCGCCCATCACGGGGTCGGGTTCCTCGTCTACGGGCTCATCGACACGGTGATCGACCAGGCGTTCGCGACCCTCGACGAGTTCGACCAGTTCTACGACGACGTCAGCGACAGCGTGTTCTCGGAGGAGTCACCGATCCAGCCATCGGCGAAGTGGTTCGAGATGCGCCGAGCGCTCATCCAGTTCCACCGCCTCGTCGTGCCGACACGTGAGGCGGTCAGCGCGCTCATGCGCAGGGACCACAACCTCGTCGACGAGGACCTGTACCCCTACTACCAAGATGTCTACGACCACATCCTGCGCATCACGGAGTCGACCGACGCGCTGCGCGACCTCGTGAGCACGATCGTCGAGACGAACCTCAGCCTGCGGGACTTCCGCACGAACCAGATCATGAAGAAGGTGACGAGCTGGGCGGCGATCATCGCTGTGCCGACCCTCATCACCGGCTGGTACGGCATGAACGTGCCGTACCCCGGGTTCGCGAAGCACTGGGGTGTGCTCGTCTCGGTGATCCTCATCTTCGGGTGCGCCGGCGTGCTCTATTGGGTGTTCAAGCGCAAGGACTGGCTGTGACCTGTGGCCACGATCGACGACATCCGGCCGCTCGCGCTCAGCCTCCCTCGGGCATATGAGGTGCTCGTCCGGGATCGCGTGAAGTTCCGCGTGGGCCAGTACGTGTGGCTCGCGTTCTCGCGTGACGAGACGATGATGGGGTTCGCGTTCCCGAAGGAGGAGCGCGAAGGTCTCGTCGCGTCCGAGCCCGACAAGTTCCTCATGCCGCGGAAGGCGGACATGCGGTACAACTGGGTCGTCGTGCGCCTCGATCAGATCGACGAGGAGGAAGCGCACGAGCTCGTCCTCGACGCGTGGCGGATGGTCGTGCCGAGGAAGGTGGCGCGCGAGCACCTCGGCGACTGACACCGAGTCAGTGGCGCTTCACACCGCCGTACTTCATGCGCGTGTCGTTCATCGACGCCGGACGTGCCGCATCGTCTTTGATCGCGGCGTCGACCACCTCACCCACGAAGAGCGTGTGCGTGCCGAGGTCGAGGGTGTGTCGTACCTCGCAGTCCATCCACGCGAGCGCTTCGTCGAAGATCGGTGCGCCTGACTTCGCGGCGCGCACCGGACGGCCGTTGAGCGTCGCCCCATCGTCAGTCGCCGGCTTCGAGAACTTCACGAAGACCTTGGTGTCGTCTGCGTCCCAGAGGTTCACGGTGAACGACCCGCCGTCCGCGATGAGCCGACGGGTGACGGCGTCGTTGTCGACCCCGACGCCGACGAGCACCGGCTCCATCGACAGCTGCGTCACCCAGGACGCGGTCATCGCGTTCCGTTGGTCACCTGCCGCGGAGCCGATCAGCACGAGCGCGTTCGGGATCTTCCAGGTGACCCTGTTGAGCAGCTCGTCATCGACGGGCATCTACGCGCTGGTGCCGTTCGGTGACGGGACTTCGGCGAGCACGCCCTTCAGCGCCTGCGCTGCACCCATCAGCCCGGCGCTCTCGAACGGCACGACGATCTTGGTGTTCCGGCTCTCGGCGAACTTGCTCAAGGTGTCGAGCTGCAAGATCGCGACGAGCGTCGGGTCGGGGTTCTCCTTCGTGATCGCGCCGTAGACCGTCTCGATCGCCTGGGCTCGCCCCTCGGCCTCGAGGATTGCCGCTTGGCGAGCACCCTCGGCGCGCAGGATCGCGGCTTGACGTTCACCTTCGGCCGAACGCACGGCGGCCTGCGCCGAGCCTTCGGCGATGTTGATCGCGTAGGTCTGCTCACCCTCGGACTGGAGGATCTTCGCCCGCTTCTCCTGGTCGGCCTGCTTCTGCAGCGCGAGCGCGGCGAGGATCTGCGGCGGTGGCGCGATCTCGACGATCTCGATGCGGCTGATCCGGATTCCCCACTTGTCGGTGACGATCTCCATCTGCTCTTGCACGTCGGTGTTGATTCGCTCGCGCTCGGAGAGCGCTTCGTCGAGCGTCATGGTGCCGATCACCGAACGCAACGCGGTGCGAGCGAGCGCGTCGATCGCGACGTCGAAGTTCTTGACGCTGAACAGCGCCTGCTTCGCGTCGACGACTTGCGTGAAGATGGTCGCGTTCACGGTGACGACGACGTTGTCCTTCGTGATGACGTCCTGTCGATCGCCGGGGACGGGAACCTCGCGCATGTCGACGAGCTGGAGCGTGTCGACGAACGGGAGGATCACGACGAGGCCGGGTTCGTGGGTCGTCCGGTACTCGCCGAGCCGCTTCAACACGCCGACCTGTCCCTGTTGCACGATGTTCACGGCCGCCTTCAGCGTGGCGAGCAACGCCAACACGATGAGGACGAGGACGATCAGCCCTCCGATTGTGATGGTGCTGAGTGAAGCGATGATCACGTCTGGTCTCCTTCTGCGTCGTCGCCGCCGGGTTCGAGAGAGTGCAGGGCGTCCGTGTCGATGAACCCGGTCTCGCCTTCGAGCGGCCACACCTCGAGCGTCGTGCCCCGCACCGCCGTGACGAGCACGCGCGTGCGAGCGGGGATCGGACGATCGGCGCCACTGAAGGCGAGCCAGCGCTCACCGGCGAGCAGCACGTGGCCCGGTTGGTGGGCATCGCCGACGACGTCGAGCGTCATGACCTCTTCGCCGACCAGGGTGCCGTGCACGCCTCGGCCGAGCTTGCCGTCGTAGCGGTGGTGCAGACGCTCGCTCACGTGCGGTCGGACGACGAGGATGCCGATTGCTGCGGCCACGATGGCCACGGCGACCTGAACCGGGATCGCGGAAGGAGCGATGACCGCCACGAGAGCAGCCGCGAATGCCCCGATCGCCGCGAACAGCGCGTAGAACGCGAAGTGGTGGACCTCGAAGGCCAGGAGCAGGAGCCCGAGGATCAGCCACGCGAAGACCACACCGCACCTCTCTTCAATCCCGATGCTACGGCGGACAGATCAAATCACCCCCGTATGATCCACGGGCCGCGGCTATGACCGAGATCGTCCTCAGCCCCTTCGACATCACGGCGTCCGGCATCGTCGCCGCCGCACGAGCCGCGGAGGCAGCCGGGTTCGAGGCGATCTGGACGTACGACCACATCTCGGGGGTCTCGTTCGGCGGCCGTCCCGTCCTCGACTCATGGACCGTTCTGGCCGCGGTCGCCGCTCACACCTCCCGGGTGGCGCTCGGCCCGCTCGTCGTGAACACCGTGGCGCGCCACCGCGCCCACATCGCTGTCGCGACCGCAAGCCTGCAACAGCTGAGCGGCGGCCGAGTGCAGCTCGGTCTCGGCGCGGGCGCCGGGCCCGAGTCGCCCTACTCCGTCGAGCTCGCGATGGTCGGCATGCCGGTGCTGCCCGCAGCCGAGCGCCGGCAGCGGGTCGTCGACACTGTTGCGTTCCTCCGAGCGCTGTGGGCTCGCGAGCCCGGATACGAGGCCATCCTCGTCCCCGCTCCCATTCCGCCGATCATCATCGCGGCGAACGGCCCGAAGATGGCCGCGGTCGCAGGGCGCGTCGCCGACGCCGTGAACTTCCACGACTGGCAGCCCGACCTGCCCGAGGCCATCCGCGCCGCGCTGGATGCGGCGCGAGTCGCGGGGAACGAGCGCTTCGAGATCACGCTCGAGGTGCCGTTCGAAGACGAGTGGCTGCGAGCCGACAGTGGGGTGCGCCGCGACGCAGCGGCGCTCGGGATCTCGCGCGTGATGGTGCGATGGCATGCCGCGCTCGGCGTCGACGCGATCAGTCGCGCCGCCGCATGGACGTGACGTATCGGTTGAACGAGCTGGCCTCGGTGTAGCCCACGGCGCGCGCCGCGGCGACGTAGACGTCGACGTCGACGAGCTCAGCGCCGATCAAGCCGAGACGATGACAGCGCGCCTTCACGATCCGCTGGCCCTGGGCTCGCAGCTGGTCGAGCGAGGTGAACATCGACCGCGTGAAGCCGACGAACGACTGGGCTTGCCGCTCGAGGCCCTTTCGATCGCCGGAGGGCCGCAACGCGACCCCGTTCACGATCGAGTGGATGCCGATCGGGATGAGAAGACGACCGTTCGCGGTGTTCAACTCGCGCGCCCGCGTGCTGCACTCGTTGCAGTTGACGAGCATCCATCTCGTGTGGCCGTGCACGACCGTGAGCGCGCAGATCCAGCAGAGCTGGCACGGGATGTCTCGGTCGGGAGCGGAGTCGTCCGTGTCGTGTGGTTGGCACCGGCAGTAGTCAACGTGCTCTCCATCGGCACGGAGTCGCCAACAGACGGTGCAGATGAACCGGCGCGCGTCAGGCGCAGGGGGCATCGGGCTCTCCTCATCGCACCTGGCATTGGCACCGTGCCTCTCGGTCGGTTGCCGGACCGTCGCGGGGCCAGGTCCCTCGGGTCACTCTGAATGAGACGGGTCGACGCTACCGGCGGTGCACCGAGACTGCGTACTCGCCGCCGAGGAACTCCTCCCCCGACCAGGTAGCCCAGCGGTCGACGAGCTCGAGGCCGGCCGCCGCGCAGTCGTCGTCGTACCGCGCGGTCGAGTAGCGGTGATCGAGCAGGAACCCAGCGATCAGGTGCCCGCCTGGCGGCACATGCCGCGCGCACCCTGCGACGAGCGCGGTCTGCGTGCCGGGCGAGGTGAACAGTGGGACGTTTCCCGCCATCACGACGACGGCGAACGTGCGGCCGAGGTCGAGTGTGGCGAGGTCGGCGACGTGCCACTCGAGCTCGGGGGAAAGTCGTCGCGCGGTGTCCACCATCGATGCATCGGCGTCGACACCGACCACCG
>DATKAS010000470.1:0-2788 GCA_035497855.1 Acidimicrobiales bacterium | reverse complement strand
ATCCGTGCTGCCCACGACGCACGATGCCCCCGAGGGCGTCGCGGCCGGCGTGGTGCGATGCGTCGCCGACGTCGCCGCGAAGGTCGGTGCTGACCAAGTCGAGCTCGTCACCCACTCGACCACGCAGGCCGTGAACGCATTGCTCGAAGGCGACGTCGGCACCGTCGGGATCGTCGGGATGGGACGCCGGCCCGAGCTCGCGAAAGCCCGCAAGCGCACCGAGCTGACCAAGGTCGAGCTGAGCGCAGGCAAGCACCTCCCCACCGAGTCTGCCTTTCTCGACGTCACCGACGGGCTCGACGGCGTCGCGGCGAGGAGGGCACTCACCGATCTGAAGGACCGAGGCGTCTCCGCGATCGCCACCGCGGAAGCGTTTGCTCCTGACGACGCGTCGAACGAGACGATGGTCGCGGCGATGGCGAGCGACCTCGGGCTCCCGTCGTGCGCTTCGACCGATCTGTCGGGCCTCTACGGCCTCGAGCTACGCGCAGTCACCGCCGCGGTCAACGCCTCGATCATGCCCATCGCGCTCCGGACGGCGGGCCATGTGGAGGAGGGCGTGCTCGCGGCTGGCATCGACGCGCCGGTCATGGTCATGCGGGGCGACGGCGGGGCGACCGACCTCGCGGGCTTCAAGACCGCACCCGCGCGCACGCTGTACTCGGGACCCGCGGCGTCGGTAGCCGGAGCGCTGCGGTACACGGGTGTCCGTGATGGCATCGTGGTCGAGGTCGGGGGCACCTCGACGAACGTCGCCGGTCTGAAGCTCGGGCGACCTTCGCTCTCCTACGTAACAGTCGCCTCGCACGCGACGGCCCTTCGCGCCGTTGACGTGCGCGTGATCGGCGTGGCTGGCGGGTCGATGCTGCGGGCGCGCCGCGGGAAGGTCTGGGGCGTCGGGCCGCGCTCTGCCCACATCGGCGGCCTTGCCTACGCATGCTTCACCGACCGGGATCGGCTCGAAGAAGCGCGACCGATGACGATCGCGCCGCGAACCGGTGACCCCGACGACTACCTCGTGCTCGAGCTGACCGACGGCACACGCGTGGCGGTCACGCTCACATGCGCGGCCAACGCGCTGTCGATCCCGCAACGCGACGACTATTGCTGGGCCGACCCCGCGACCGCGCGCACCGCGCTCGACATCGCGGGCGGTGCTGTCGGTCTACCAGGCGACGAAGTCGCGCGGCGCATGCTGTGGGCGGGTGGTGAGGCGGTCTGCGAGCTCGTCACGGCGGTCGCCACGTCGAGCCGCATCAAGCAAGAGGTGATCGTCGCGGTGGGCGGCGGCGCCGGCGGGCTCGGTCGGCACGTCGCCGAGATGATGGGCTACGACTGCGTCGTGCCCGATCGGGCCGAGGTGATCTCGTCGATCGGCGACGCGCTGTCGCTTCTGAGAGCCGAGCGCGAGCGCACCATCCACGCGTTCGATCCCTCGATCGCTCGACAGCTCGCAACCGAGGTCGAGAACGAGGTGGTCGCGGCGGGCGCAGCGCCGACGTCGGTCGAGGTGCACATCGAGGAGCAGCCCGACAAGGGGACGGTGCGAGCCGTCGCGACGGGATCGATCGGTCTGCAAGCGGGCGCGCTCCCCGGCCGTCCTCCCGCGACCGAGACCGAGATCAGCGCTGCCGCCGCGCCGCTCGGTGGGGGCGCGCTGCGACCCGCGGGCACGTTCTGGCTCGCCGTGCAGCCGGCGCGCGTGATCGTGCTCGACCGGTTCGGCGATCCCGCTGCGGACATCTCGGGCGCCGTCGCCGACGCGCCGGACGACGTGCCCGCACTCGTCGACAAGCTCACGAAGTACCGAGGTCCGGTCACGCTCAAGCCCTCGGTGTGGGTGATCGACGGCTCGCACCTCATGGAGCTGTCTTCGGGTGACGTGGTGGCGTCGGCCGAGGCGGTGGCCGAAGAGTCGCGCGACCAGACGTTCATCGTCGGGCGGAGCTGAGCAGTGGCTCGATACATCTCGATCTCGCACCGGCGCCGCAACGCGGCGCTCGTCGCGGTGGCGGCACTCTTCGTCGGCATCGTGCTGGGCTGGCTCGTCGGCAAGCAGAGCGCGCCGTCGGTGGCCGCGTCCGTGCACGACGCTCAGCAGACTGCGGCCGACATCGCCGTGCAGCTCGAGCGCCTGCCCATCGAGTACCAGCAGACGATCAACGGAAGCGGCGAGGACACAGTGCAGAAGGCGGTGATCGCGCCGCTCGACGACCTCCAAGCCGACCTGACGAACGCCTTCGACGATGCCCCGTGGGTGGCTCCCACTGATCGAGCGAGCGCCCAGGACGCGATCGCCGAGGTGCGGCAGTCCGCGCAGAAGGGCGTCCCGGCCGAGGAGTTCGAGCAGAAGGTGAACGCCGCGGCCGACGCGGTCCGGGCGGCTTTCGGGCTCTCGGCGAACGCCAGCCCCTGACCTGCGAGTTTCTGGAGGGCCATGAGCCGGGTAAAAGATGGCGTGCGAATTCGTCGCGTCCTCGTCCCCGCGATCTGCCTCGCGACCGTGTCGATGCTCGCTGCCTGCGGCGACGACAGCGGCTCCTCGTCGTCGAGCTCCCCAGGCGGCACCGGCTCGGTCACGACCGAGGGCGGCGCTGGCGGTGGCAGCGCCGCGGTGACGTCCGGCGGCAGCAATGGAACCAGTGCGGTCACGACGGGCGGCGCTCCCACGACCGAGGGCACGACCACGACGTCGAACCCGGTGGTCCCGGATGCGCAGGCGACGTCAGGGCTCGTGCAGACCGCGGTCGAGATGAAGTTCCTCGCGGCGTCGGTGAAGAAGGGCCAA
>DATKAS010000469.1:0-3342 GCA_035497855.1 Acidimicrobiales bacterium | reverse complement strand
GTTGCTGGTCGATCGTCTGAGGCGCCCCGACACCCTGGAGCTCGGGAGGGCGATCGGCGGTCGCGGCGATCAGCGGCACCGCGCTCTGATGCGCCTCGACGATCGCAGGATGCAGCTCGACCGCGGCAGTGCCGCTGCTCGTCAGCACGAGAGCGGGGTGGCCCGACGCGAGACCGAGGCCGAGCGCGGTGAACGCACCGCTGCGCTCGTCGTGGTGCACGTGCACGTCGATACGGGGATCCGCTGCGAGCGCAACAGCGAGCGGCGTGGACCGCGATCCCGGGCAGACGACAGCGTCAGTCAGGCCGGCCCGCGCCCACTCGTCGACGAGCGTCGCGCAGAAGGAGGCCGCGGTGGTGGTCGCCATGCCCTCCTATCCTGCCTCGGTGGCGCCCCTCGTCCTGGTCCATGGGTTCACGCAGAACCAGAAGTGCTGGGGTTCGATCGCCGAAGCGTTGCGCGAGCACCACCAGGTGATCACCGTGGACGCGCCGGGCCACGGCACGGCGTCAGGCGTGCGCGCCGATCTCTGGCAGACCGCGGATCTCCTCGCGGAGGCCGCGACGGGCACGTTCCTCGGCTACTCGATGGGCGCCCGCATGGTGCTCCACGTCGCCCTCGCCCATCCCGAACGGGTCGAGCGCATCGTGCTCGTCAGCGGCACGCCGGGGATCGTGGACGCGGGTGAGCGGGCGGCCCGCGTGCAGCGAGACGAAGCGCTCGCGCAGTCACTCGAACGTGACGGCCTCGACGAATTCCTCGCGCGGTGGCTCGCGCAGCCGCTCTTCTCGACGTTGCCGGCCAGCGCGCATGACGACGAGGCTCGTCGGGAGAACACTGTCGAGGGGCTCGCGTCGAGCTTGCGGCTCGCGGGCACCGGCACCCAGGAGCCGCTGTGGGATCGGCTCTCGTCGCTCGACGTCCCTGTGCTGCTCGTCGCCGGCGCGCTCGACGAACGGTTCACCACGACGGCACGACAGATGGCGGAGCTCGTGCCGCACGCCACGCTGCGCGTCATGCCGGACCGTGGGCACGCCTGTCATCGTGAGGACGAAGCCGCGTTCATCGAAATCCTCGATGACTGGCTCGTTCAGGGCACGTAACACAGGCCGATCGCGAGCAACGCGCCGAAGACGAGCACGAGGCGCCCGGTGCGGCCGATCACCGGGATGAGACCCGGTCCCTTCGCTCCCTCGAGCACGATCTGCACGGGACGCCGCGCGACCACGATCGCGATGTACGCGAGCGCGGCGAGCGGGCGGCCGAGCGCGCCGAAGATCGGAAGGACGAGGAACGAGGCGAGGATCAGGAGGCAGTAGAGCCACCGTGTGCGCTTGTCACCGAGGCGCACGGCGAGCGTGCGCTTGCCGGCGGGCCCGTCGGTCGGGATGTCACGGAGGTTGTTGGCGACGAGCAACGCTGTGATGAGGAACCCGACGGGGATCGCGGCGACGATCGCGACCGAGGTGATGCGCTCGATCTGAACGTACGCAGATCCGATCGTCGCGACGAGCCCGAAGAAGACGAACACGAACAGCTCGCCGAACCCGTAGTAGCCGTACGGCTTCGGGCCTCCCGTGTAGAAGTAGCCGGCGAGGAACGACAGCGCACCGACGAGCAGCAGCCACGGGCTCACGGCGATCGCGAGCGCGAGACCGGCAGCCGCGGCGACGAGCATCGCGACCAGCGCGGCCTTCCTCACCTGGTTCGGCGTCGCCAGCCCCGACGCGACGAGTCGCACCGGCCCGACCCTCACGGAGTCGGTGCCTCGCACGCCGTCCGCGACGTCGTTCTGGTAGTTCGTGCCGACCTGGATCGCGAGCGCGACGACGAGCGCTGCGATCGCGCGCCACACGATGACGCCGCCTTCGCCGACTGCGCACGCCGTGCCGACGAAGACCGGCACGACCGACGCGGGAAGGGTGCGCGGCCGCGCTCCGACGACCCACTTGTTCACGAGATCACGGGTTCACGGTCGGCGCGGGAACTTCGAGAAGTCGGGCTTGCGCTTCTCGACGTACGCGTCGCGGCCTTCCTGCGCCTCGTCGCTCATGTAGAAGAGCATCGTCGCGTCACCCGCGAGCTGTTGGATCCCGGCGAGCCCGTCGTCGGCCGCGTTCATCGACGCCTTGATCATGCGCAGCGCGAGCGGCGACAACCGCAGCATCTTGCGGCACCAGGCCACCGTCTCCCGTTCGAGGTCCGCGAGCGGCACGACGGTGTTGACGAGGCCCATGTCGAGCGCCTGCTGCGCGTCGTACTGATCGCAGAGGAACCAGATCTCGCGCGCCTTCTTCTGGCCGATGATGCGTGCGAGGAGGCCCGAGCCGTAGCCGCCGTCGAACGAGCCCACCTTCGGGCCGGTCTGGCCGAACCGCGCGTTGTCAGCGGCGATCGTGAGGTCGCACACGACGTGGAGGACGTGCCCGCCGCCGATCGCGTACCCCGCGACCATGGCGACGACAGGCTTCGGTGTGCGGCGGATCTGGATCTGGAGGTCGAGCACATTGAGGCGGCCGATGCCGTGCTGCGCGACTGCGTCGTCGCCGATGTAGCCGTCGTCGCCCCGGATGCGCTGATCCCCACCCGAGCAGAACGCCATGTCGCCCTGGCCGGTGAGGACGATGACGCCCACGTCGGGATCATCCCGCGCCTCGTTGAAGGCGTGAGAGAGCTCGAAGAGCGTCTGAGGCCGGAAGGCGTTGCGCACCTCCGGACGGCAGATCGTGATCTTGGCGATGCCCTCGGCCGTGTCGTACGAGATGTCGATGTACTCGCCGGAGCGCTTCCACTCGATCGGTGCGTAGAGCGCGTCGTCGCTCGTGTCGCGGGTGCTGGTCATCGGGGCCTCAGCATGGCAGCCCGGTAGGTTCGTGCGCATGCCAGAGCTCGTCGCGCTGTCGGTGCCGAGCTCGCGCTTCGTCGACGATCTGCGGCGAACCTGGGACGACGGCGACGCCGTGTTCCCCCTGGACTTGCGGTTGGCGGCGCCCGCCCGCGCCGCGGTGCTCGACGCGATGAGGCCTGCAGTCGTCGTCGACGAGGAGGGAGAGCGTCACCGGCGCTCGATGGCGCTGCCAGTCGAGCCAGGCGACGCCCTGGTGGTCGCCACGAGCGGCACGACTGGCGAGCCGCGAGGAGTGGTGCTGTCCCACGGGGCCGTGCGGGCGTCCGCTCTCGCGACGAGCGCCCGGATCGGCATCGACGCGAGCACCGACCGCTGGCTCGCGTGCCTGCCGCTCTCGCACGTCGGCGGCCTCTCGGTGGTGACGCGTGCGATCGTGACCGGGACGGCGGTCGAGCTCCACGCCGGGTTCGACGCCGGCGCCGTCGAGGAGGCGG
>DATKAS010000468.1:0-3083 GCA_035497855.1 Acidimicrobiales bacterium | reverse complement strand
CAAGCGATCGACGCGGGCTCACGCGTCGCTGTCGTGGTGCTCGACATCGACCAGTTCAAGGACGTGAACGCGACCCTCGGCCATCACCACGGTGACCTGTTGCTCGAACAGGTCGCTCGGCGCCTGTCGATCGTCGTCCCCGAGACCACGACCGTCGCTCGTGTCGGCAGCGACGAGTTCGCCGTCGTGCTCACCGACATCGAAGACGAGACCAGCGCACTCGAAGCCGCACAGCGCCTGTCCGACGCGCTCGACCGACCGATCTCGCTCGAGGGGGTGCCCGTCGACACACGGTGCACTGCAGGCATCGCGCTCTATCCCGACCACGGCGACGATGCCGACACGCTGTTGAAGCGGGCGATCATGGCGCTGATCGAGGCCGACCGGTCGGGCGTGCCACGGGCGACCTACCGGCCCGAGCACGATCGGTTCAGCGTCCGCAGGCTCACGCTCATCGCCGAGCTGCGCACCGCGCTCGAGCGCGGCGAGCTGGTGCTGCAGTACCAGCCGAACGTCCCGCTTCGCGGCGATGCTCGTCTCGGCGTCGAGGCGCTCGTGCGATGGCACCACCCGTCGATGGAGGTCGTCGGTCCCGACGAGTTCATCGAGCTCGCCGAAGTGTCCGGCCTCATCCATCCGCTCACTCGGTGGGTCGTGACATCCGCGGTCTCGCAATGCGGGCGCTGGCGCGCCGAAGGCCTCGACGTGAACGTCTCGGTCAACATCTCCGCCCGTAACTTCGCCGATGCCGAGCTCACCGACATGATCGCGACTGCTCTCACGAACGCGAACGTGTCTCCCGATCGGCTCGTCCTCGAGATCACCGAGAGCCAGCTCATGTCCGACCCCCGTGCCGCGCTCGAGGCGATGGATCGCGTCACCGCGCTCGGCGTGCGCACGAGCGTCGACGACTTCGGCACCGGCTACTCCTCCATGTCGCACCTGCGACGGCTGCCGATCAACGAGATCAAGATCGACCAGTCGTTCGTCACCGAGATGACCCGCAACGAGAGCGACCGCGCGATCGTCCGCTCGATCATCGACCTCGGGCACAGCCTCGGCCTCGATGTCGTGGCGGAGGGGGTCGAGGACAGAGCGACGCTTGCTGCGCTCGTCGACATGGGATGCGACCGGGCGCAGGGATACGTGCTGTCCGCCGCGCTCGCTCCCGAGGATCTCGCGGCGTGGGTCGCGGGACCGAACCTGGTCATCGATCTGACCGATTCGAGCGCACCTCACTAGCCTGCGGCGACGTGACCGCCGCTGATCTCTCCGCTGCCGCGTCCGTCGTCGACCTCGCGCAGGGTGTCGTCAGTCGCGCCGTTCGCCGCCTGAGCCGGTCGCGAGACCCCGAGGCCGAACAGGTCCTCCTCTACGACATCGCGCACGCGGCGGCCGGAGTCGCGATCGCACGCTCGTTCCTCGACTATGGAGCGAAGGGCGACGACGAGGCACGCATGACGTGCGCGTTCGTCGCTGATGTCGCCCACGACGTCAGCGCGAAGCTCTTCGGCCGCGAGGGGCTGTGGGACGTCGAGCCCGGAGCTCTCGACGCAGCAGGCCCGTTCCTCACGAGGTATCGCGATCCCGAGTTCCTCGCGTCGCTCGCCGGCACCGACGGACCTCGCCATCTCGACGACGACTTCGAGCTCGTCGCCGACACGTTCCGCCGCTTCGCCGAGGATCGCATCAGGCCGGTTGCGGAGCACGTCCACCGGACGAACGCCGACGTGCCCGAGCCGATCATCACCGGACTCGGCGAGATGGGCGCCTTCGGCCTGTCGGTACCGGAGGAGTACGGCGGCTTCGCGACCGGAGGCGAGAGCGACTACATCGGGATGGTCGTGGCGACCGAAGAGCTGAGCCGGGGTTCGCTCGGCATCGGTGGGTCGCTCATCACCCGACCGGAGATCCTCACCCGCGCGCTCGTGCGTGGCGGCACCGAGGAGCAGAAGCAGCGCTGGCTCCCACAGCTGGCGAACGGGTCCGTGATGGCGGGCGTCGCAGTGACCGAGCCGGATGTCGGATCGAACGTCGGCGGCCTGATCGTCGCCGCGGCGCCGGCGGAAGGCCCGGACGGCGAACCGGGATGGAAGATCAACGGCGTCAAGACGTGGTGCACGCTCGGCGCGCGAGCCGACGTGCTCATGCTGCTCGCACGAACCGATCCCGACCGCAGCCTGAAGCACCGCGGCCTGTCACTCTTCGTCGTGCCCAAGCCGCGAGCGGACGGCCACGGCTTCGCGTTCGTGCAGGACGGCACCGGCGGGAAGATCGAAGGCCGGGCGATCGACACGATCGGCTACCGCGGCATGCACTCCTACGAGATCGCATTCGACGGTTGGTGGGTGCCGGATGACTGCCTCGTCGGCGGCGAGGCGGGCGTGGGCCGAGGCTTCTACCTCACGATGGAGGGGTTCGAGAACGGGCGCCTCCAGACCGCGGCCCGCGCGATCGGCGTCATGCAAGCGGCGTACGAGGCTGCCTCGCAGTATGCGCAGGACCGCCTCGTGTTCGGCCAGCCCGTGGGCGAATTCCAGCTGACGAAAGCGAAGCTCGCGCGGATGGCCGTGATGATCCAAGCCACGCGCCAGTTCGCGTATGCCGTCGCCCGGCTCATGGCGAGCAGCGATCGCACGATCGAAGCGCCGATGCTCAAGGCGTACGTCTGCCGAGCCGCCGAGTGGGTCACCCGCGAGGCCATGCAGATCCATGGCGGCTACGGCTACGCGGAGGAATATCCCGTCAGCCGGCTGTTCGTCGACGCTCGGGTGCTCTCCATCTTCGAGGGCACCGACGAGATCCTGACCCTCAACGTCATCGCCCGGTTGCTGCTCGAGCGCTGACGTCACCGCGTCACGATCTCGATGAGGTCTGCGACCGCGTTGATGCGGGGATAGTCGGCGCCCGCGTGATCGTCGTACGGGTCGAGCAGGAACGGCTGCATCCCCGCGGCGCGGGCGCCGACCACGTCGTTCGCGTACGAGTCGCCGACGTACGCGGTGCTCTCCGGCTGGACCTCGAGCATCTCGAAGGCGAACGCGAAGATCGCAGGATCGGGCTTCGCCACACCGACGATCGTC
>DATKAS010000467.1:0-3945 GCA_035497855.1 Acidimicrobiales bacterium | reverse complement strand
GACGCTCCCGCCAGCGAGCAGCGGATCGACGTCCGAGACGCTGGCCGGTCGGATCACCTGCTCGTGAGTCACAGGGGTACGTTCTGCCCATGGCCGACGTCTCCAACGACCCTCGTCTCGATCCCCGCATCAAGGCTCTGCTCGGCGCGTTCGCACATCGTGCTGTCGTCGCGACGCTCTAGGGCCGCGGCAGTGGAGACGTGGGATGCGATCCGTGCTCGGCGCAACGTACGCACGTACACCGATCGACCGATCAGCGACGCGGACCTCGACCGCATCCTCGAGGCGGGATGGCGTGCACCCTCGGCGTCGAACCGGCAGCGGTGGGACTTCATCGTGATCACCGACCGAGCCCAGCTCGAGGCGCTCGGTGGGGTGTGGCAGGGAGCGCGGCACATCCCGGGCGCGCAAGCGGCGATCGTGCTCGTGATCCCGCATCCCGACGAGGAGCGGTTCATCACGCTCGACCGCTACGACCTCGGCCAGGCGACATACGCGATGATGCTCGCGGCCACAGACCTCGGCATCGGCACGGGACACTCGTCGATCGGCGATCAGGCGAAGGCACGCGAGATCCTCGGCTTCCCGGACGGGTACATCGCCGCGTACATGATCGGTCTCGGCTACCCGGCCGACCGCCCCCTGCGCCCGATCGTCAAACCGGCTCGGCGCCCGTTCGACGAGGTCGTGCACCGCGGCGGTTGGTGACCGCGACCCCGGGGAGATTGATGACTCGGGGTGCGCATGACGCGCTCGATTCATCAATCTCGTCGGCAGGCCGTATCGTCCGGGCATGACGGTCACGAACACAGCGAAGTCCACGACCCCTTGGCACCTGCGCGACAACTGGGCACCGGTGTTCGACGAGCGCACAGACTTCGACCTACGGGTCGATGGTGTGATCCCCGATGCGCTCGCGGGCACCTACGTCCGCACCGGCCCGAACCCGGCGTCGGGCACGTCAGCGCATTGGTTCTTCGGTGATGGGATGGTGCACGGCGTCCGCCTCGCTGACGGCAAGGCGCAGTGGTATCGAAACCGCTTCGTGCAGACCCCGAACGTCACCGAGCCACTCGACGAGCCGAGGATGAACCTCGGCGACCTCACGCGAGGCACGGGCAACACACACGTGATCCCTCACAACAAGAAGCTGCTCTGCCTCGAGGAGGGACATTGGCCGTGGCAGATCGACACTGAGCTCAACACGATCGGGGTCGAGAGCTTCGGCGGCGCTCTGCCCTGCTCGATGACGGCGCACCCGAAGGTGTGCCCTGTCACGGGCGAGCTGATCGCGTTCAGCTACCTGAGCCCTGAACCGCCGTTCCTCCATTACTTCCGGATCAGTGCCGACGGACGAGTCACACAGCTCGAGGGCATCGAGATCCCGAACATGGTGATGATGCACGACTTCAACGTCACCGAGCACTACGTCGTGTTCATGGACCTCCCGGTGTGCTTCGACCTCGGGGCGCTCGCGTCCGGTCTTCCCTTCCGCTTCAACCGCGATGCCGGCGCGCGGCTCGGGGTCATGCCCCGGACCGGCACGAACGCCGACGTGCGTTGGTTCGAGATCGATCCTTGCTATGTGTTCCATCCGGTCAACGCGCACGAAGCAGGCAGCACGATCGTCCTTCACGTCTCGCGGCAACGCGAGGCCTTTGGCGCGAGCAGCGATGACTACGCGGAGGTCGGTCGACTGTGGCGTTGGACGATCGATCTCGCCTCGGGGACGGTCCGCGAGGAGCAGATCGACGATCGTCCCGGCGACTTCGGTCGGGTCGACGATCGTCGCATCGGCCTCGATGCTCAGTTCGGCTACTTGATGGCGATGGCGGGCGAAGGCGTGTCCGAGGAGCCGGTGTATGGGTCCGCGCTCTGGAAGTACGACCTTCGCTCGGGCGCGTGCCAGGAGCACCAGCTCGGCGAGGGAGTCCGCGGCGCTGAGCCGGTGTTCGCCCCCGCATCTCCCGACGCGGGGGAGGACGAGGGATGGGTCATCAGCTTGGCCCACGACACCGAATCCAACGAGTCGAAGTTGCTCGTCATCGACGCGCAGCGCTTCGCGGATCCGCCAGTCGCGACGGTGCACATCCCGCGCCGCGTGCCGTACGGAGCGCACGGCAGCTGGGTGCCCGACCACGTCATGGCGTGACGACGATGGACCACCGGATGTTCGACGATGTCCTGCCCGGGGACCGTGTGCTGAGCGGCGACGCGATCGACGACTACAGCCACGACGAGGCACTCGGCGCGACGCCAATCGTCCCCATGGCGGTGCTGCTGCCCGAGACCGCGAGCGAGGTCGCCGGGATCCTGCGTGTCTGCGACGAGCACCGCATCGCGGTGACGGCGCGTGGCAGCGGCACCGGCCTGTCGGGCGCGGCGATCCCGAGCCCCGGCGGCGTCGTCGTGTCGTTCGAACGCATGAAGCGCATCGAGATCGATACCGAGAACCAGGTCGCGATCGTGGAGCCGGGCGTCACGCTCGCCGAGCTCGATGAGGCGACGGCGAAGCACGACCTCGTCTATCCCGTGTACCCGGGCGAGTACTCCGCGTCGCTCGGCGGCAACGTGGCGACGAACGCCGGTGGCATGCGCGCTGTGAAGTACGGCGTGACACGCCACCAGGTGCTCGGTCTCGAGGCCGTGCTTCCATCCGGCGAGATCATCCGCACCGGCGGCCGGTTCGTGAAGGGCTCGACCGGCTATGACCTCACGCAGCTGATCGTCGGCTCCGAGGGCACGCTCGCGCTCGTGACCGAGGCGATCCTCAAGCTCTACCCGCGCCCGGCGCACCAGGCGACCGTGCTCGCGCCGTTCACGACCCTCGACGGTGTGATGCACGCGGTGCCTCGGGTGGTCGCGAGCGGCATCGGACCCCTGATCCTCGAGTACATCGACTCAGGCACCCTCGCCGCCATGGTCCGCGAGTACGGCCTCGAGCTCGGTGTGCCCGACGCGGTGCGCGAGGTGACGAAGGCCTACGCCGTGATCATGATGGAGAACCGAAACGAGACGCGCCTCGAGGAAGATGTGCAAGAGCTGGCGCTGCTGCTCTCCGAGCTCGGGGCCATCGACGTGTATGTACTCCCGTCCGCTTCGGGTCAGCGCTTGATCGAAGCGCGCGAGAAGGCGTTCTGGATCGCGAAAGGGGCCGGTGCCGACGACATCATCGACATCGTGGTGCCCCGTGCGTCGATTGCCGACTACATGGTGCGGGTCGGCGAGCTCGCGCGGGAGAACAGCGCGTTCGTCGCCGGGTGCGGCCACGCCGGCGACGGCAACATCCACCTCTCCGTCTACAAGCCTGACTCAGAGGAGCGGGCGAAGCTCGTCCACGCGCTGTTCGAGACGGGGGTGGCCTACGGCGGCGTGATCTCGGGAGAGCACGGCATCGGCACCACGAAGCGGAAGTACTTCCTCGAGCTCGAGGATCCCGTGAAGGTCGAGCTGATGCGCCGCATCAAGGCCGCGTTCGACCCGACCGGCATCCTCAACCCGGCGACGATCTTCTGAGAGGCGTCCTACACGACCTCGGCGCGCACCAGCTGCGCCGCATCGGCAAGCGCCTTCAGCTTGCCGAACGCAGTCACACGAGGCAGGTACTTCATGCCGCAGTCGGGTGCCGGCACGAGTCGACGGGCGTCGACGTGCTTCAACCCTGCTCGGATGCGTTGCGCGACCACGTCGACCGACTCGACGGACGGGTCGCTGAGGTCGAGCACGCCGAGCATGATCCGCTTCCCGGACAGGTCGGCGAGCACGCCGAGGTCGAGCTTCGGTTGCGCCGCCTCGATCGAGATCTCGTCGGCCACGCAAGCGGCGAGCTCGGGAAGGAACGAGTAGCCCGTCGGCTTCTGCTTCGGCACCACCGCGGCGTACCCGAAGCACAGATGCACGGCGGTGGTCGTGGCGATACCTTCGAGCGCGCGGTTGATGACCGAC
>DATKAS010000466.1:0-4948 GCA_035497855.1 Acidimicrobiales bacterium | reverse complement strand
TGCGCAGGAAGCACGCGCGCTGTTCCTCGTCGCCGGTCCCTCCTCCTCCGCGACGCCCGAGGTGAAGGCCGCGCTGCGCAAGCTCGTCCGCGCGCTGCCCGAGTCGTTCCGCACCGAAGCAGAGGCCGCGTCGACGGCCATGATCGTCGACCCCGTCGGCTGGGACAACGTGCCCGCACCGCGGCGTGACCCTGTCCATCTCGACGACGTGCAGCGCGCGGTGATCGAGGGCCAGCAGGTCGTGCTCGGGTACGTCGCACGCGACAAGGCGAGCTCGATGCGCGTCGTGCATCCGCTCGGCCTGGCGACGAAAGGCACCGCGTGGTACCTCGTCGCGGACACCGAGGCCGGGTTGCGCACCTTTCGCGTCGATCGCATGACATCGGTCGAGCCGAACGGCGAGCGCGTCGTGCGCCCCTCGGGGTTCGATCTCGCCGAGGCCTGGAAGCTCATCACCGATCAGGTGGATCAGAAGCGGGCACCCCTGCGTGCGACCGCGCTCGTGAGCGCGGACCTCGTGTGGGATCTGCGTCACATGTTCGGTACGAGGGTGCGCATCGGGCCGACCATCGATGACGGCCGTGTCGAGGTCGAGCTGCGCGGGCAGGGCGACTGGTCGCTGGCGGCCGAGATCGCCGGGTTCGGCTCGCGCATCGAGGTGCTCGATCCTCCAGAGGTGCGCGCGCACCTCGCGCGCATCGCGGCGGAGCTCGCGCACACCTACGGCACGGAGTTCGTGAGCCCCACGATCGCTCGATGAGCGAGCCGCAGAGGTCGATCCGACCGAGCGGCGTGCGCTGCGCTGACGCGTCTCCGATGTCACACACCGGTCCGTGGGCGCGTCCCTTACCGTGACCCCGATGTCGCGGGGGTTCACCGAGTTCGACACCGAGGTGGGACGGTGCGGCATCGCGTGGGGCGACCGCGGCGTCACCGGTGTGTGGCTCCCCGGAACCCGACGGCTGCGCGAGACGAGCCCACCGACTGCGGACGTCAAGGACATCATCAAAGCGATCGTGGCGCTGCTCGCGGGCGAACACCGGGACCTGTCGTGGGTGACCCTCGACATGGACGGCCTTCCTGACCTCGACCGGCGCGTGTACGAGGTCGCGCGCACGATCCCGGCTGGGTCGACGGCCTCCTATGGCGACGTCGCTGCTCGCCTCGGCGCACCCAACGCAGGGCGGGATGTGGGGAAGGCACTCGCCCGGAACCCGTTCCCGATCGTCGTGCCATGCCATCGCGTGATCGGCACCGGCGGTGAGGTGGGCGGGTTCTCGGCCGCGGGCGGCGTCACGACGAAGATGCGTTTGCTCGCGATCGAAGGCAGCCGGGCTTCCCAAGCGAGCCTGTTCGATGGCGACGGCACGCACGATTGACGCGCCGAAGGCGCTGCGGGCCTTGCGCCGCGCGGATCCCGTGCTCGGCGATCTCATCAAGCTCGTCGGTCCGTTCGACATGACCGTGAAGCACTCCAGCAGCGTCTTCGCGGTGCTGTCCGAGGCGATCGTCTACCAGCAGCTGACGGGTCGAGCCGCCGAGACGATCCACGCTCGCGTGGTTGCCGCGTGCGGCGCGGACGGCGACGGGCTCACCGCCGCGCATGTGCTCGGCGCCTCCGACGAGGCATTGCGCGGGGCCGGCCTCTCGCGAGCCAAGGTCGCGTCACTGCGTGATCTCGCTGCGCACGATCAGGCCGGCACGCTCCCCTCGTCGACCGACGTCGCCACGATGGACGACGACGACATCGTCGACCACCTCACCGCGGTACGCGGCATCGGCCGATGGACCGCGCACATGTTCCTCATCTTCCGGCTCGGGCGCCCCGACGTGCTCCCCGTCGACGACTACGGAGTGCGGCGCGCGTTCGGCCTCGTCTACCGATGCGAGACACCGACCGCGAAGGAGCTCGCTGCACACGGGGAGCCGTGGGCTCCCTACCGAACTGTCGCGAGCTGGTACCTGTGGCGTGCGCTGGAGCTGCCTTGACCTTCGACTCGACTCAGCGGGTGCGAGTCGCGAGATAGCTCTCGAGCCTGTCGAGGCTGCTGTTGAACCCGGCCTGTGCTTCGTCGGTCGTGAACTCGGGCGGCAGGTTCGTCTGATGGATCACCACGCGCGTGCGGCCCGCTCCGAGATCGGTGTAGGTCGACGCGGTCGTCATCTCGCCCGTGGGCAGGTCCTGCTTGAACACGATGTGCTCGGGCGCGACGACTTCGACGAACACCGCCTTCATCACGAAGCCGGCCTCGATCGGCGATCCGTCGGGCACCATCGTCGTCTCGAAGCGACCGCCGGGCCACGGCTCGATCACGATGCCCTCGATCGGTGTGCTCGAGCCGATCGGTCCCCAGAAGTGGGTGAGCTGCTCGGGGTCGAGCATCGCGCCGAACACCATCTCGCGGGGGGCGTCGAACACGCGGGTGACGGTGAGCTCGCCGAGCTCGGTCGTGTGGGTGGGGTGCGTCATCAGGACCTCGTTCCTCTGGATTGGCTGCGCGTGGCTTGGAGCTGTTGGAGATGTCGATCGAGCTGATCGAGCCGGTCGTCCCAGATCTTCCGATTGGTGTCGATCCATGCCGCAGCGGTCTCGAGGGGCGTCGAGTCGAGGCGGCACGGACGCCACTGGGCGTCCTTGCCTCGCACGACGAGGCCAGCGCGCTCGAGCACCTTCAGGTGCTTCGAGATCGCCTGCAAGGTGATGTCGAACGGCGCCGCCAGCTCGCTCACGGTCGCGTCCCCTTGCGCCAGCCGGGCCAGCATGGCTCGGCGGGTCGGGTCGGCGAGCGCAGCGAACGTGCTGTTCAGGAGCGTGTCGTCCACGGGAGATCAACCAATCGGTTTATCAACTGATGAGTTGATTAAGCCATGGCTCGCTCCCCACGTCAAGAGGTTCTGCACGCGGCGCGCCGGGGTACGAAGATCGCGTGATGACCCTGCGCGAGTTCGCCGAGCAGGAGTTCAGAGGCCTCGAGATCGTGTCGGTGTCCGAGCCGGAGCCGATCCTGCTCGACCGCAACGTCATGGCCGTCACCGACGACGTCGAGATGGCGAGAGCCGCAGTCGTCGCGTTGGAGGACCTCGAACCCGACGGCGCGCGCCTCGGCCTCGTCGTACTCGGAGCCGGGCACCTGTGGGGACCGGAATGGCACGAGGGCGCGTCGGGGAACGCGGCCCCTGAGGGCGCGACCAGCCCCGCGGCGCGGGCCCCGATGGGAGCCGTCACCGGCGCGATCATCGGCGCTCTGGTCGTCGGCATCCTCGCTGCGCTGCTCGGGAACGGCGACACCGGGATGGTCGGCATGATCGTCGGCGCCGTCGCGGGCGCCGTGATCGGGGCGATGGTGGCAGCGTTCTCCGCGATGGGAGGAAGCGACGCGTATCGCTCCACGTCCGTGTCGCCCATCGACAAGCACCTGTGCCTCGTGTCGCTGCACACGAACGACCGCGACGAGGCAAAGGCAGCGCGCAAGCGGCTCGCCGGCCGGCCCTGGGCCGACGTGTTCGACGTCGACGCTCGCGGCAAGACGAGGCATCGCTGACATGAGAAGCGAGCGAGCGCGCAAAGGCGTCTGAGCGCATGCCGTCGAAGGACCGTCTCGCGACCTACAGGAAGAAGCGCGACTTCACGAAGACCGCGGAGCCGTCGGGAGCGACCAGCCCCCCGCCGCTCGAGAGAGGCAGACGATTCGTCGTGCAGCGTCACCGTGCGACGCGCCTCCACTACGACCTCCGGCTCGAGGACGACGGGGTGCTCGTGAGCTGGGCGGTGCCGAAGGGCCCGACGCTCGATCCCGACGTGAAGCGCATGGCCGTGAAGGTCGAAGACCACCCGCTCGACTACTTCGACTTCGAGGGCGTCATCCCGCGGGGTGAGTACGGCGGTGGCGACGTGGTCGTCTGGGACTGGGGCACATGGTCACTCGCCGAGGGCGACGACGCCACGAGGGCGATCGCCGACGGCGACCTCCACTTCAGCCTCGACGGCGAGAAGCTGCGCGGGCGCTTCGTGCTGGTGCGTCGGGGCGGACGGGGCAGCACGGACAACCAGTGGCTCCTGCTGCACAAGCACGACGACGACGCGGTGAAGGGCTGGGATCCGGAGGAGCATCCCCGCTCGGTGAAATCGGGCCGCACGAACGACGAGGTGAGAGACGCGCCGTCGGCGACGTGGTCGAGTCACGCGAGCTGGGCCGCTCCCACGGCTGACGAGCTCGGCGCGCTCGACACGCTCGGCAAGGCCGGCACGTGGCAGCTCGGCGACCACACGCTCTCGCTCACGAACCTCGACAAGGTGCTCTTCCCTGCGAAGAAGCCCCACCCAGCGCTGACCAAGCGAGACCTCATCCGCCACTACGCGTGCCGGGCGCCGGCCATGCTCCCCTACCTCGAAGGCCGGCCGGTGAACCTGCACCGCTACCCGGATGGCATCGCGAAGCCCGGCTTCTGGCACAAGGCGGCCCCCTCGCGTGCGCCGGATTGGCTCACGCGGTGGCACAACGACGAGGCCGACGACGGAGAGACCGAGGAGTACCTCGTGCTCGACTCCCCCGCAGCGCTCGCGTGGGTCGCGAACCACGGCGCGATCGAAGTGCATCCGTGGACGTCCCGTGGCAAGACGCCGCACACGCCGACGTGGGCGCTCGTCGACATCGACCCCGGCGATGAGAGCTCGTTCGACGACGTGCTCGTGCTCGCGCGCCTGCACCGCGCCGCGCTGAACCACCTCGAGATGAAGGCCATGCCGAAGGTGAGCGGCCAACGCGGCCTGCAGATCTGGGTGCCGGTCGAAGAGCGTTACACGTTCGAGCAGACACGCGCGTGGGTCGAGAAGCTGTCGCGGACGATCGCGCAGTTGGTCCCCGAGCTCGTGAGCTGGGAGTGGGAGATCAACAAGCGCGGTGGGAAGGCACGGCTCGACTACACGCAGAACGCGATCAACAAGACG
>DATKAS010000465.1:0-4510 GCA_035497855.1 Acidimicrobiales bacterium | reverse complement strand
CGAGCCGATCCCAGACCTCCATCAGTCGATCGACGCGGTAGATGGCCTCGCACTCCGCGTACGCGCCGTAGAGCTCGACGTAGCTGAGGGCACGCTCGATGTCGCCCCGTCGCTCCTCGAGCCGTGCCGGCAGCTCAGCGCTCGGGCCCCGCACCGGCAGCACAGTGAACGCCTTCTCCGCCCGCTCGAGCAGCCGCTTCGCGCGCTTGAGCTGGCCCTCGACCTTCCCTCGCCCCGGGAACGACCAGGGCGACACGACGATCGGCTGCCCGGCCGCGTCGTAGAGCGGGTGTTCCTCGAACCAGCTGTGCACGAGCTCGACGAGCCCCCGATAGCGCAGAGGGTTCCGCGATCCCGAGGCGACCTGCACGATCCCAGGCGCTTCGTCGGGACCGAGCGCGGCGACCGCGCAGATCGCACCGACGACGAGGTCGACCGGGATGACGTCGACCGTGCCCTCCGGCACGCCGGGGAACTCCTTCAGCAGTCCACGCGCGTAGGAGATGATCACGGGCTCGGCCATGCGGAACCCGCGGATCCATCCAGGCTTCGGTTCGACGAGCGCTGACTCGATGATCGATGGGCGCACGATGCTGACCGGCACGTCGCCCTTCATCTCGGTGAGCGCACCCTCGCCGAGCGCCTTCGTGTACGCGTACGCGTCCGGCCATCCGAGCGACTTCGCGCGAGAACGTCCCGCCTGCACGAGCTGATCGGACACCCAGCGCTGGCGCAGCTGCTCGGTCTTCGACGCGAGCGCGGGCGAGCCGGCGGCACCGAGCTCTGCGCGGGCGCCCGCATGGAAGTCCGCGAGACGAGCGGGGTCGCGGCTCGCGGCATCGGCATCTGCACGCGCCCGCCGCGCTGCGGAGACTTCCGCGCGCCAGTCGATGCCGAGGTCGAACGGGCCCTCGCTCACGAGCTGCTCGGGCGCGTCGCCTCGGCGGTTCCCGGCGACGTAGCAGGTCGACACTGCGACGAGATGCGGCGTGACGTCGAGGTGCTGCAGCGTCTCGACGATGCGCACGGGGCCGAGCAGGTTGACCTCGATGGCGTCGTCGATCGCCGAGTCGAACGACACGGTCGCGGCCGAGTGGATGACGATGTCGCACGACGCGAGTGCTGCTCGACCCGACTCGTCGAGCCCGAGACCGTCGGTGCTGACGTCGCCGGAGACGACGGTGACGCGCCGCGCCATGTCGTCGTCGAAGCGGTCACCCAGGATGGCCCGCAGGTTGTCGAACGCGTCGTTGCGCAGGATCTCGCGTTGCACCCGCTGGGCCGCGGTCGTGCGTCGGCCCGACCGCACGAGGAGGACGAGGGAGCAGTCGGGGACGGCACGCAGCAGGCGCTCGACGACGGCGGTGCCGAGGAAACCGGTGGAGCCGGTGACGAAGATGCGCTTGCCGGCGAGGGCGTCGGCGATCATCGGCACCAGTATCTACCAACTGGTAGGGGATGTCTACCAGTTGGTAGACACGGACGGGGGATCGGCCGTACCCTCCGAGACGTGGCCACGAGCGACCGCATCCTCGACGCCGCGCTGGCGTCCTTCGGCGGCAGGGGATACGAGGCCAGCTCGCTCGATGCGATCGCGGCAGAGCTCGGGGTCCGCAAGCAGACCATCCTGTACTACTTCCCGACCAAGGAGGCGCTGCTCGCCGCGGTCATCGACCGCAGCGCGACCGAGCTGTCCGAGGTGCTCGAAGACGCGCTGGCCAGGGCCGGTGAGGGGTGGGATCGCGTCGAGGCCGTCGTGCGGTCGGTCTTCCGGCTCGCGCTCCGCAGGCCAGAGCTGCTCGGGCTGCTCCGCGAGGTGAGCAGGCTCGGCCCGCCCGCGGCGACGCGGCTCACCGACGCGCTCGATCCTCTCGTGCAGCGGGCTCGTGCATTCCTCGAGGCCGAGATGGACGCGGGCACGATGCGACGGCAGGACGCGCGGCTCGTGCTCCTGTCGGCCTACTCGACGGTGATCGGCGTCGCGACCGAGGTCGAGGTGCTGCGGGCGGTGGGCATCGACCCGACGTTGCGCTCGCTCGCGATGCGGCGCCGTGAGCTGCTGGCGTTCCTGCGCTCGGCGCTGCTGGTGGACGCCTAGCGGATCACGTGCCCAGATCTGTCGGCGGCGGATCCGTCGGCACGGTGGTGTCGTCGGTGGTCGTCGACGTGTCGTCGATCGACGTGGTCGTCGTCGACGCCGTCGTCGTCTCCTCGGTCGTCGTCGTCGTTGACTCGCTCGTCGGGGTGGTCGACTCCGTCGTGATCGCTGCCGTTGTCGTCGGAGCGGTCGTGGTCGCCGCCGTCGTGGTCGCCGCGGTCGTGGTCGGGGCCTGCGTCGTGGTGGTCGGCTTCGTGATCACCGGCCACAGCAAGCCCCCGAAGTAGGTCGTCGTGCTCGTCGTCGACGTCGAGGACGAGCTCGTCGTGGCGAGCGTCGTCGGCGGTGTCGTGGTCGTCTTCTTGCCGGTCGTCGTCGGCCCCCGCGTGGTCGTCGTCGGCGGCACGGTCGACGTGGTCGTCACGACGACGGGCGTCGGCTTCTTCGGAGGCGGTGGCGGGGGAGCGTCGACCTTGTAGACGACAGTGATCGCCGCGCCCCTCGCGTTGCCGGCCTGGTCCGTGACCACGATGTCGATGCGGTTCGGGCCGAGTGCGAGCGGGACGTCGGCGGCGAACGCACCGGAGTCGTCGGCCTCGAGCTCGATGCCGGCGACCACGACGGTGGCGCCGGGATCAGTGACGCCGCTCACCACGATGTGGTCCTGCCCGATCGTGAGGCCGTCGGTGAGGCTCGCGTCGAGGAGGAGTGGCGGCGGGATGGTGTCGGGAGGTGCGAGCGGCGTGGTGTCCTCGGAAGGATCTGCCGCGCCCGTGTCGACCGCTGCCGTGGTGGGCGGCTCGGCCGCGCGGACGATCTGACCGCCAGGACCGCCGCGGTCGGAGAGGAAGGCGACGGCGAACAGCACGAGCGCGGCGACGCCGAGGATGCCGAGTGCGACCCGATCACGGGTCTTCTTCCGGAAGCGCCGGAACGGACGGGAGATGACGTCGCCGATCGTCGCGAGCACCGCGAGGATGACGTTGTCGCGGGCGTGACGCTTGAACCAGAAGCGGATGCGTGCCCATCGGCGTTCGACGGCGCGAGCGAAGCGAGCAAAGGCCTCACCGACCCATCGCAATCGTCGCTTCGCCGTGTACCGCGCCATTGACCTGCCTCGCCGGAGACTGCGCCCGCTCCGCACAGGCCGCCCAGCCCACTGGGCCGGGTTGCCAGTCTAGGGCAGGGCGCGTCGCCGCCTGTTCGCGGTCGACGCCGCCCTCATGACGTGGGCGGCGGCCCCGGATCCGTCGTGGTGGGCGCCTCTGTCGTCGTCGGCGGATCCGTCGTCGTCGGGGCGTCGGTGGTGGTCGTCGGCGGATCCGTGGTGGTCGGAGCCTGCGTGGTCGTGGCTTGGCTCGTCGTCGTGGCGATGCTCGTGGTGGTGGCGATGGTGGACGTCGCGGCTGTCGTCGTCGCGCCGTGCGTCGTCGTCGCGCCGCCGCTCGTCGTGCTCGAGCCAGTGCCGCCGCTGCCACCCGGCAGCTCTTGTCCCGGGACCGTGGTCGCACCCTTGATGGTCGTCGTCGGGGCGAACGTGGTCGCGGTCGTCGATGTCCCCGGACGCGTCGTGCTCGACGGGCGCGTCGTGGTCGGAGCGACCGTGGAGGTCGTGGTCACGATCGCCTTCGGCGGCTTCTTCGACGGGGCCGGGGGCGGTGGCGCGCTCTTCACGTAGTTGATCGTGATGGCGAACCCGCTCGCGTTGCCGACGTCGTCGGTCGCGGTCACCTCGATGACATTCGGACCGAGCTGCAACGCCACGTCTCTCCCCCACGCGCCGTCCGAGCCAGCGGTCGACTCGACGCCGGCGATCTTCATGTGGGCACCCGGCTCGGTGAGGCCGCTGACGACGAGGTGGTCGACGCCGACGTCGATGCCGTCGTAGAGGCTGGCGTCGAGCGACAAGGGCGGCGGCGTCGTGTCGGGAGGCGTCGTGACCACGGTCGTGGTCTCCTCCTCGGTCGTCGTCGTGACCTCGTCGGTCGAGGGCGGCGCCGCGACCACCTTCGTCGTGCCGCCACCCGAGCCGCCTGTGTCAGCGAGCACGACGCCGGTCATCGACAGGAATGCGAGGCTGCTCAGGCCGAGCAGCGTTGCCGGCCGAGTCATCCAGTCCTTCAGGTTCATTGTGTGCTCTCCTGCACGATCGTCTCGACGACCGTGATCGGCAACGTGGTGGGCGGCGCTGTCGTGGTGGCCGCCGTGGTGGACGGTGCGGTCGTCGTGGGGGCGGTCGTCGTCGACGCGGTCGTCGTTGCCGCCGTGGTCGTCGTCTCGTGGTGATGGCGCGTCGTGCTCGTCGAGCTCGCGGTGGTCGTCGTCGGCTTCACCGTGGTGGTCGTCGTGGGCTTGACCGGGGTGGTGGTCGGCTTCGCGGTCGTGGTGGTCGGCTGTGCGGTCGTGGTGGTC
>DATKAS010000464.1:0-5610 GCA_035497855.1 Acidimicrobiales bacterium | reverse complement strand
TTCGCGCGGGAGTCCTGACGCGAATGTGGCTCGTGGCGGTCGCCGGTGTCGTCGTGGCGCTGGGCGCCGTACTTTTCTTCTGGTCCAGGGAGCGGACCGCGACGGCGCGTGTCGACGCGCTCTCGGCTCGCCTCTCGGGCGAGCCAGGACCACGGTCGCGGTCGGTCAGCCCCGCGATCGACCGGCTCGGGCTCGCCGTCGACCGAGTGCTGGCTCGTGAGGCCGATGGCGCCGCGTCGTCAGGCCGACTCGCCGCGGCGCTCGACGCGCTCGCTCAGGGCGTCGTGATCGCCGATCGCAGCGGTCGAGTCGTGTTCCGCAACGTGCACGCGGCGACGTTCGTCGGCGCGCGCCACGGTGACGCGCTCGTGGAACAGGCGGTCGCGGAGCTGCTCTCCGCGGGGTGCCGGGGAGTCTCCGACCGACGCACGGTCGATCTCTTCGGCCCGCCCCGCCGCACGATCGTCGTCGCAGTCGCTCCGCTGCACGAGGGCGGCGAGATCATCGGGGCACTGGGGTCGGTGGACGACACCACCGAGCGGACGCGGCTCGAGGCCGTGCGCACCGACTTCGTCGCGAACATCAGCCACGAGCTGAAGACACCGGTCGGAGCGATCGCGTTGCTTGCTGAGACACTGAACTCGGAAGACGACGACGAGGTGCGGCAGCGGCTCACCGAGCGGATGGTGCACGAAGCCCACCGAGTGGGGCGCACGATCGACGACCTCCTCGAGCTCAGCCGCATCGAGGTCGAGCGCTCGCCGATGCGCGAGCCCGTCGCGGTGCACCTCGTGATCGCCGAGGCCGTCGATCGCGTGCGGCAGACGGCAGACCTGCGCGGCATCAAGATCGAGGTCGACGAGCCGAGCCCTCGACTCACGGTGGTCGGGGAACGTCGCCAGCTGGTGTCCGCCATCGGCAACCTCCTCGACAACGCCATCAAGTACTCCGACGAGGGTGCTTCGATCGCGGTCTCGACTGCCACCGACGGGCAGTCGGTCGACATCGCAGTCGCCGATCAGGGCATCGGCATCCCGCATCGCGACCTCGAACGCATCTTCGAGCGTTTCTACCGCGTCGACCGAGCGCGAAGCCGCGAGACGGGTGGCACCGGCCTCGGCCTCGCGATCGTTCGTCACGTCGCAACGAACCACGGCGGCGAAGTGCGAGTGCAATCCCAGGAAGGCGAAGGCTCAACGTTCACCTTGACGATCCCCGCTGGGCCAGGCCCAGTCGGCGTCACCACCGCTGCGGAGGCAGGATGAGCACGATGACGCAAGAGCTGACCGTGTTGGTCGTCGAGGACGAGGACTCGTTCGTCGAGGCCCTCACGGTAGGCCTCCGTCGAGAGGGCTTCAGGGTGCAAGTGGCTCGCGACGGGAGTCAGGCCCTCGATCTGTTCGACGCCGTTGCCCCGGACCTCGTGCTGCTCGACGTGATGCTGCCGAAGGTCTCGGGCATCGACGTGTGCCGCCAGCTTCGGGCGCGCTCCAAGGTCCCGATCATCATGGTCACGGCGAAGGGCAGCGAGATCGACACCGTCGTGGGTCTCGAAGTCGGTGCCGACGACTACGTGACCAAGCCGTATCGGTTGCGCGAGCTCGTCGCGCGCATGCGCGCCGTGTTGCGGCGGGCGCCGACCGACGACGTGGTCGCGGGGCTCAGCGATGCGATCGAAGTGGGCGACGTGAGGCTCGACCCCGACAGCCACGAGGTCACGATCCGGGGTGAGCGCGTCAGCCTCCCCCTCAAGGAGTTCGAGCTGCTCGCCCTGCTGCTCGAGAACGCGGGCCGCGTGCTCACCCGCGACACGCTGATCGACCGCGTGTGGGGCTCCGATTACGTCGGCGACACGAAGACGCTCGACGTGCACATCAAGCGGCTGCGTTCGAAGGTCGAGAGCGATCCGGGCAACCCGAGCCGTATCGTCACGATCCGAGGTCTGGGATACAAGTACGACGTGCCCAGGGGCTAGAACGTCGGCGTGGACGCCTTCGCCGACGCCATTCGAGAAGGTGCCCGAGCCGGCATCACGCCGTTGCGCCCCCTCGCGATCGCCGAGTCGCGCGTGGCAACCGACATCGTGGTCATGGAGGTCGTGACCGCGGACGGCATCATCGTCTGCATCCGCCACGGCCTCGACGCGGGTGAGGACGCTGCGACCGTGTTCGTGGGTGGGGCGCTCGGCGGGTTGTCCGGTCCGGCGCACGGGCTCTACCACACGCTCGGGCGACGACTCGGTGGTGTGCGCGTCCACTACCGCAAGCCGGGGCATCTCGAGGATTGCCTCTTCGACGTGCTGCTCGTGCATCACCTCTTGTCACGCCGAGGCGTCGAGCGCGTCGCGCTCGTCGGTCACTCGTTCGGAGGCGCGGTCGCGATCGGCGCCGGTGTGCTGCTCGGTTCGGCGACTGCGGGAGTGGTCGCGCTGTCGACGCAAGTGCCCGGCACCGAGCATGTCGACCGGCTCGCGTCCCCGCTTCTGCTGGTGCACGGGGACAACGACGGCGTGCTTCCGGACCTCTGCAGCCGGAACGTGTACGAGCGCGCGACATCGGCGCGCACGCGCGAGCTCGTCGTGCTGCCGGGTGAGGGTCACCTGCTCGACGGGCAAGCGGCGACCGGTCTCGCGGACCAGGTCGCGACGTTCCTCCAGGCTGCGCTGACGGAGTCGTCCGCCTGACCAGTGTGTCCCACCCGCCCGTACGATGGTGCGGTGCCGTCGCCGCTCGACGCCATCTCGATGGGCGAACCCATCAAGACCGAGCACGGCTTCGTCGCGTCGCCGTTCACGCGGCTCGCCCGTACGCACGGCCTCATGGTCGCCGGCGACACCCTGGTCGCTGTCGCACTCGCCGGGTCGCTCTTCTTCGACATCACGCCTGATGCCGCGCGTTGGCGGATCGCTCTCTACCTCCTGCTGACGGTCGCGCCATTCGCAGTGGTCGCACCGATGGTCGGGCCCGCACTCGACCGCATGCGCGGCGGCCGTCGCTTGATGCTCATCGCGTCGTCGATCGGGCGCGCGGTGGTGTGCGCCATCATGATTCGCGACGTCGACACGTTGCTGCTCTTCCCCGAGGCGTTCCTGTTGCTCGTGTGCTCGAAGAGCTATGCGGTGTCGAAAGCGGCGCTCGTGCCCACTGTCGTCCGCAGCGACGAAGAGCTGCTCGAAGCGAACGCGAAGCTCACCTTGATCGGCGCCATCGTCGGCTTCCTGGCGATGGTCCCCGCGGTCCCGATGCTCAAGCTCGGGGGTCCGGAGTACGTGCTCGGGTTCGCGTCGATCGTGTTCGTCGCGGCGACCGTCCTCGCGTTCCAGACCAAGAAGGCCACGATCGCCGACGTGCCCGCCGGTCCGCAGGAGAAGGCCGAGCTGCACAGCTCCGGCATCGTGCTCGCTGGCTCCGCGATGGCGGTCGTCCGGGGCATCGTCGGGTTCCTGACGTTCGTCGTCGCGTTCTACATCCGCAACGCGGGCTCGTCCGAGTTCTGGTTCGCGGTCGTGCTCGCGGCGAGCGGCCTCGGCGCGCTCCTCGGGGCCGCGCTCACCCCGCGGCTGCGGAAGACGTTGGGCGAGGAATCGATCCTCATCGGGGTGCTCCTGCTCATGATGGTGACTGGCATCGCCGCCGCGACTGCGGGCAGTCGTCTCACGTCTGCGACCGCCGCTGCGCTCGTCGTCGGCCTGGGTGCGAGCGGCGGCAAGCTCGCGTTCGACTCGATCGTGCAGCGCGATGCTCCCGACGCGAACCGCGGTCGGTCCTTCGCGAAGTTCGAGACCCGCTTCCAGCTGGCGTGGGTCGTCGGCGCGTTCATCCCCGTCGTGATCCCCATCCCGATGCGGGCCGGGCTCCTGGCGCTCTCGCTCGCGGGCGGTGCCGCCGGGGCGAGCTACTACGCGAGCCTTCGTTACCTCCGGGCGAACGGGAAGGCGCCCGAGCCGCTGCTCAAGCGGGTCGGGGTCACGGGCGCGGCGAAGGCTGCGTGGGAAGCGCGACGCAAGCGCCGTGCTCCGGGCGAGGGGCAGGCGCTCGAGCTGCCTCCCCCGCCGCCCGACGCGTTGCCGATCGAGCCCGTCGAGCCGACGCAACCGGTCGCGGTCACCCCACCTGTGGTGCCGCTCGGCGGCAAGCCAGAGCGCGCCACGTTGCCGCCGCCCGGCCAGGTCGAGCTGCCCCTGGAGCCGTAGCGGCAGCTGCTAGAGGTCGATGCGGGCGAGCCAGAGGCCCGGAGCGTCGAGCTCGGCAGGCGTCGGGAGCTCCGCCGCTGAAGTCCAGAGCCGGGAGAGACCGTCGGGCCCCGCGCGCTCGACGACGCCGCTGACGAAGGCTGACCCGCGTTGCACTTGCTCGCGGGTGAGCGTGAGCCCGAGCAGCCGGCTCACGAACCCGTCGGACGGGTCGCTCTCGACCCGGCGTCTGCGCAGCGCTTCCGTGAGCATGTCGTAGGACGTGAGGACCTTCGCTCCTGCCGTGTCCATCACGTGGTCGGTGACGCCGATGACCAATGCGACGAGCGCGTCGAGGCGCGGGGCGAGCGCGTCTTGCTCGGACGAGCGCGTCGCGCCGAGCAGCACCTCGGGGTCGGCGAACGCCGACTGCAGGCCCGCCAGGCTGTGGGGATCGCCGAGGTCGAAGTCGCCGAGCCGGTCCTCCAGCGCACGCGGATCGGGCCGGTACGACGACACGAAGCTGCGCATGAGCTCGGTCATCTCGGCTCGCACGTGCGGCACGTTGAGCACCGCGTGCGTCGTGACCTCGGACAGGCACACCCACATGCGGAGATCCGCGATCGGCAACGACCAGTCCGCCGCGAAGCGATCGAGGTTGCTCGGCACCATCAGGAGCTGGTGCGACGCGGCGCGAGGGATCGGGAGGTCGTATTGCCCGAACGCGCGCTGTGCGAGCCGGCCGACCATGCTTCCGGCAGTCACGCCCAGCATCATCGGGGTCAGCATCTTCATGAGCCCACCGAAGAAGTCGGCGCTCGGATCGTCGTCGACGAACGGGTCCGGTCCGTCGGAGGTCGTCAGGGCTGCTGCGAGGTCCTCGAAGAGCGGCCGGTACGCCTCGATCGTGTTGTGCGCCCAGAGCGCTCGAGTGACCGGCAGCACCTCGAGCGGCCGACCGGTGCCCGACGGGATGAGGCCGGTGGCCTGCGTGACGTGCAGCTCCGCGACCCGGAGGAGCTGCTCGAGATCGATGCGAGCGAGCGGATCGACGTTCGGCTCGGACTCGCCCTCGCTCGCGACGGCGATCGCGAACTGGCGCGCCGCTTCCCAGCTGAACGCCCCCTGGCTCTGGATCATCTTGGCGATGTCGGCCAGGAACGGCACGCCGCGGAACGGATCCTCTGGACCCTGGTCGCTCACAGAGGCATGGTAGGCGGATGGTCGTCGAGTCCCTCCCGCGGCCCGGAGCCGTTTCCGGGGGCCGAACCGTTGTCGTGACCGGCGCCGCTGGTGCCGTCGGTCGGCGCGTGCTCAACCGCCTCGAGGACGATCCGAGCGTCGCGCGCGTCGTCGCGATCGACGTCGCGGAGATCCGGCCTGGCCAGGCGAAGACCGAGCAGCGTCGGCTCGACCTCGCCCTCGCCGACGCCCCCTCC
>DATKAS010000463.1:0-2226 GCA_035497855.1 Acidimicrobiales bacterium | reverse complement strand
GACCACTGGTAGATGAACGCCCACACGGGCAGCAGGGCCACCACCGGGATCGCCCAGAACGGGATCTTCTTGCGTCGCAGCGCCGCTTGCACGTACGGAGGCGGTGGCTTGGGCGGAGGGGCCACCACGGCAGGGGCTGCTGCGGCGGGAGCGGGTGCGGGCGTCGCTGCCGCTGCCGGCGCGACGTCGGTCGAGGGTGCGCTCGGCGCCGCTGGCGGGGGCGTCGCGCCGCCCGCGTCACCTGTCGACAACCCCAACGCCTCACGGCGCTCTCGCGAGCGTCTCAGCAGGTGCTCGGGGATCTCTGTCACTGCACCCTCCGCGGGCGGGTAACGGGGACGATCGTGGCGACGGTCATGCGTTTCGAATCGGCGGTCACCTTAGGCGGCGGCCGCTCGTGGAGTGGAACCGGTGGTGCACGACCGGTCATGCTCACCCACGGAGTTCTGTCGCGCGAGTCGCGTGCTAGAACGACGTCGACTCCGAGCTTTTCGGTTCCTTTGCTTTGCTGCAGTCACCCCTTTGGACGCCTTCGGCGCTGGGGTAGAGTGGTTGTGCATCCGTTCACGAGCGCCCTTGCGATGGGGCGGTGAGGAGGTGGGAGGGCTCCGATGATGGCATTGGTCGTCGCCCTGATGCTCACCTTCCTGATGGCGGGCGGCGTGTTCGCCTACGGCGCAAAGCGTCCTCCGGGGCGACCGATCACGTGGGGCGAAGGGCTGCTCGGGGGCACCTACATCTACGCGCTGCTCTTCCTCATGTACGGCGTCGTGCCGCACCAGTGGCTCACGTTCGCGGACACCACGTTGAAGATGCGCAAGGACGCGATCCTCGCGGGGCCCGGCTCGAAGGGCGCGGTGCAGTGGCTTCCGTTCAGCATCACGAAGCAGACGGTCCGAGACATCGTCGTGACCGTCATCTACATCGTGTTCCTCGGAGCGATGATCGCCGGCTGGTCGCTCTGGCAGAACCGCGGCAAGGCGAAGCCGCTCGAGATCGAGACGTCGTCGTACGGTCGTCCGCTGGTCAAGGCGAAGTAGCGATGCCGCGCACCGACGCCAATCCGCCGATGCCGGAGTTCCGCGACGACTACACCCTCGTCGAGGTCGACGCGGACTACCTCGCGAAGGCGGTCAAGCCGAAGCAGTTCATCCACATCGACCAGTCCGAGTGCATCATGTGCGAGGGCTGCGTCGACATCTGCCCGTGGAAGTGCATCCACATGGTGTCGCCGTCGGCGATCGACGAGGCGGACAACACCGAGCTCCCGGGCAGCGACCCTGGTGATCACGTCGTGTTCCTGATCGACGACGACGTGTGCACGCGCTGCGCGCTGTGCGTCGATCGGTGTCCCACCGGCGTCATCATCATGGGCAAGGTCGGCGTCCCCGACAGCGACGGCGACCCGCACATGCGTGACAGCAACCACGGCTACGCATACGGCATGCGGTTCTAGGAGCGCTCGTGGCGAAGACAGTCGACGACAAGCCAGGGCTCGGGGCGAAGGTGTCCGAGGCGACCACCAAGATGGTCTCCACGGTGCAGGGCTCCCAGGCTTGGAACTCGATCTTCCGACCCGGGTCGATCTTCCGGAAGGGGTACACCGACAGCCCGCGGAACCGGTCCTACGTGATCATGAACTCGGTGCTGTACCACCTGCACCCGGTCAAGGTGAAGCGCCACGCGGTGAAGGTGAGCTACACGCTCTGCCTCGGCGGCCTCTCGTTCTTCCTCTTCATCCTGCTCACCGTCACGGGCATCTTCTTGATGTTCTTCTACCGGCCGACCACCGCACAGGCGTGGAACGACATCTACGCGCTGCAGACCTCGGTGACGTTCGGTCTCATGGTGCGCAACATGCACCGATGGGCCGCGCACCTCATGGTGCTCTCGGTCTTCTTGCACATGGCGCGGGTCTTCTACCACGGCGCCTACAAGCCGCCCCGGGAGTTCAACTGGGTCATCGGCGTGATCCTGCTCACGCTCACCCTGCTGCTCTCGTTCACCGGCTACCTGCTCCCGTGGGACCAGCTCGCGCTGTGGGCCGTCACGGTCGGCACCAACATGATCGGCTACTCGCCGGTCTTCGGTGACCAGATCAGGTTCGTGCTGTTGGGTGGCGTCGAGATCGGCCCCGAGACGCTGCTGCGTTGGTACGTGCTCCACGTCCTCATGTTCCCGTTCATCACCGTCATCTTCATGGCCGTCCACTTCTGGAGGGTTCGC
>DATKAS010000462.1:0-3073 GCA_035497855.1 Acidimicrobiales bacterium | reverse complement strand
CGCGTCGATGACCACCGGGAGATCGACCTCGCTGGTCTCGAACGCGAGGCACCCCACGCTGATCCCCGCCGCGACTCTGCCGTCGGGACCGAACACAGGGGCGCCGACGCCACGGACCCCGGCATCCCGCTCGCCGTTGCTCACCGCGTAGCCGTGCTCACGGATCCGCGCGAGCTCGTTGCGCAGCTCGTCGGGGTCGGTGATCGTCGTCTCGGTGAAGCGCTCGAACGGCGCGAGCTCGTCGACGATGGAGTCCGCGCGCTCCTCGTAGGCGAGGATCACCTTCGCCGGCGCGCCCGCGTGCAGCGGCAGCAGGTGGCCGCGCTCGTAGCTCAGGCGGATGGGGCGGGCGATCTCGACGCGCTCGACGCAGACGGCCATGCTCCCCGAACGCCGGGTGAGCAACACGGTCTCGTCGACTTCGCGCGCGAGGTCGCGCATGATCGGCAGCGCGATCTCGGAGAGGCCGAGCCCCTCCCGGGCGACGCGCGCGAGCTCGAAGATCCGGGGTCCGAGGCGGAAGCCACCGCGGACGGTGTCCTCCTCGAGCAGGTTCGACGCGCGGAGGCTCTGCAGGTACCGATAGGTGGTGCTCCGCGACATCCCGAGCCGCTCGGCGATGTCCCCCGCGGAGAGCACGGGGTGGTCGACCTCGAACAGGAAGAGGACGTCGATCGCGCGATCGGCGGTCGTGTTGCGCCCGGTGGTCCCGACTCCCGCTTCGCTGGGCACGAGTCCCATCATATGGGTCAGCCCTCCGTCGGCCATGGTCATGATATTCGGGACTCTTGACCCGTTTTTCGGGAGTGGTTACGGTGAGCCGAAGGGGCAGGGAGGCTCGATGGAGTTCGGCGTTCAATTCTTCCCGTTCGTGGAACCCGATGCCGTGCCCGCGCAGCAGTACTTCGACGATGCCCTCCGGCTCACTGCGCAGGCCGAGGCGCTCGGGTTCACGAACGTCCGCACCGTCGAGCACTACTTCCACCCGTACGGCGGCTACTGCCCGAACCCCATGCTGTTCCTGGCCGCGGCAGCGGCTCGGACGACCACGATGCGCCTCATCACAGGCGCGGTCCTGCCGGTCTTCAACCATCCGCTGAAGCTCGCCGGTGAGATCGGCATGCTGGATGCGATCTCGGGGGGCCGGCTCGAGGTCGGCTTCGCGCGAGCGTTCCTTCCGCACGAGTTCCAGCGGTTCGGCGTCAGCCTCGACGAGAGCCGCGAGCGGTTCGACGAGGGCATCGCGATCGTCGACCGACTGCTGCGCGAGGAACACGTCGCGTTCGAAGGTCGGTTCCACCGCTTCCCGGCGACGACGTCGCTTCCCCGTCCGACGCAGCAGCCTCGCCCGCCCTTCTGGGTCGCGGCGCTCGCAACCGAGACCTCGTTCGTCAACGCCGGCACGAACGGCCACTGGATCATGGCGATCCCCCTCGCGGGTGCAAAGCTCGCGTCGCTCCTCGGCGCCTACCGCGATGCGTGGCGAAGCGCGGGGCACCCCGGCGACGGTCGCGTGATGCTCGCGTTCCACATGCTGTGCGACGAAGACGAAGCGACCGCGCACGGCCTCGCCCGCGATCTCGTCAACGAGTACCTCGCGGGTCTGGTCGACGCAGCGAGTGGCTGGCTCGACGGCTCGAGCTCGGACGACTACCCCGGGTACGACGCGATCATCCGTGGCCTCAAGGCCGATTCGTTCGAGTCGCAGCTGGCCCAGGGCGCTGTGTGGGTCGGCACCCCGGACTCCATCGCCGAGCAGATCGCCGACTACTCCACCGCGGTCGGCGGCTACGAGATCGCCTCGCTCCAGGTGAACTTCGCGGGCCTCCCGTTCGCAGACGCCACCCGTTCGCTCGACCTGTTCGGGCGTGAGGTCCTGCCGCGGTTCAGCTCGCTCGCGGCGACGACGCCGTGAAGCTCGCGCTGTTCGACGACTGGCGGGTGGGTGTCGTCGATTCGTGCGCTCACACGATCACCGACGTCACCGAGGTGGTGCCGGGCACCCATGACACCGATCACCTCGGAGCGAGCTGGTGGGTGCGGATGTGCCGCGACTTCGAGATGCTCCGCCGGTCGCTCGAGCGCGCAGCTCGTGACGGCACAGCTCGCCGGTTGGGTGACGTCCGGCTCCGCGCGCCGGTGCTCAACCCGGGCAAGGTCATCGCGACCGCGTCGAACTACGGGGAGCACGTGGCCGAGATGCGCGAGGTCGTGCTCGAGCGCGTCGCGGGCCACGTCGACCGGTGGCTCCTGGACTTCGACGTGTTCCTGAAGGCGACGTCTTCGATCGTCGGCCCTGACGACGCGGTCGTGCTGCCCGCGGGCCCTGAAGCCGAAGGCCGGGAGGTCCACCACGAGAGTGAGCTCGCCGTCGTCATGGCCCGCGGAGGCTCCGGCATCGATGCCGCGCACGCGCTCGATCACGTGCTCGGTTACACGATCGGGCTCGACATGACGTTGCGCGGCGATGGCGATCGCTCGCGGCGCAAGAGCTACGACACGTTCACGCCGATCGGACCTTGGCTCGTGACTGCCGACGAGATCGCCGACCCGAACAAGCTCGAGGTGCGGCTCCAAGTCGACGGCGTGACGCGCCAGGACGCGAAGACTGCGGACATGCTCGTCGATGTCGCGGGCATCATCGCCTACACCTCGGCGATCATGCGGCTCGATCCCGGTGACATCATCCTCACCGGGGCGCCTCCCGGTGTCGGTCAGGTGCAGGCTGGTGAGGTGATGATCTCCGAGATCAGCGAGATCGGCACGATGCGCAACCCCATGCGCGCGCCGAACGTGGAGGTGACCAAGTGACCGACATCGACACCCGTCTCGATGCGTTCTATGCCGACCTCGGCTCGGTCGACCTGCAGCCCCTGTGGACGCAGGTGAAGAACCTGCTGCCGAGCACCCCCGCGCCCGCGGCGGTGCCCTGGCTCTGGCAGGGCGAGACGCTGCGCGCGCTCGCGGCGAGAGCGCGCGACCTCATCACGATCGAGCGGGGAGGAGAGCGGCGAGTGCTCGCGCTGTCGAACCCTGGCCTCGGGGGCGCGCCCTTCGCCACGTCGACGCTGTG
>DATKAS010000461.1:0-7962 GCA_035497855.1 Acidimicrobiales bacterium | reverse complement strand
GATCAGGTGCCGCTCACCTACCGCAGGCGGCTCGAGAAGTGGCGAGTGCGCAGCCCCGTCGTGAAGTTCAACGCCGCCCTGTCACGGCTGCCTTCGTTCACCGCCGCGAAGGGCGAGCAGTGGCCCTACCACTCGATGGTGAGCGTCACGCACGGCCTCAACGCGGGGCAGCGGGCGTTCGGTGAGTGCACGCGAGGCAAGGTCAACGTCGGGTATGGCGAGGTCTACTTCCAGACCGGCTACGACCCGACGCCTGCCCCACTCGGCCGGCACCTGATGAGCGTGTTCGGTCAGTACGCCCCGTACACGTTGAACGGCACCACCTGGGACGAAGCTCGAGACGGCGTCGCTCGTCAGTTCATCGACCTCATCGCGACGTTCGCCCCTGACATCGAGGAATGCCTCACGTACTACGAGGTGCTCGGCGCTCCCGACATCGAGGCCCGCGTCGGGCTCACCGGCGGTCACATCTTCCAGGGCGAGACGATGCCGAACCAGATGTGGGAGAAGCGACTGTCGAGCCGCACGCCGATCGACGGCTTCTACTTCTGCGGAGCGGCCACCCACCCCGCGGGTTCGGTCATCGCCTTGAACGGCCGCAACGCCGCGATGGCGGTGCTGGCCGACACCTCACCACGCAGCGTCGGCGAGGGCTCGTAGCAAAAGCTGGTGCACGTGGGCGACGCCCTTTTCGTGCTCGGGCGACAAACGGCCTCGGGGGTCGAGCGCGCCGTCGTAGCTGCGCTGCACCCGTTCGCAGATGTCGAGATCCTGCTCGCCAACGGCGAGCGCTGCCTCGTGATCGGCCTTGCGCCGCGGCTCGCCGACGTCCGGCGCCCAGCAGCGGTGGTAGTCGACACGCGAGGTCCTCGCATCGATCGGCGTCACCACGAGCGCGTGGAAGTACTGGGGGAACACGCTCACCATCAGGTTCGGGAACACGGTGAAGTACGTGCCCGACAGGAACGGCTCGTCCGCCTGCGCCGACGCGATCGCTTCCCACCCGGGCTTCATTCGATCCGACGCGAGCGAGATCATCCCGTCGACGTCGATGACGTAGTCCCAGGCCGCGCCTTCGAGCTGCGGATGCACGAACGGCGTGTGGAAGTTCTCGGAGTAGTTCTCGACGAGCAGCTTCCAGTTGAACGACCGCACGACGTGCTCGCTGACACCGATCTCCATCGTGTCCATGCCGAGGGGATCGATCGCGGCGGCGAGAGGTCCGAGGTCGAGCGGCTCGGCTTCGAGGTCGGGGTTCACGAAGACGAACCGTGACCATGTTGCGACTTGCACGGGGAACAGCCCGGAGTCGGCGAGGTCGAAACCGGGGACGTCGGCCATTCCCCGCGCCTTCGAGAGACGTCCGTCGAGCTGGTAGATCCACGCGTGATAGGGGCACTGGAGCACGCGGGCGTCACCGCTGCCGTCCGCAACGGGCGACCCACGATGGCGGCAGACGTTGAGGAACCCGTGCAACCCGCCACGCGCATCGCGCGTGACGACGACGGGGATCTCACCGCCGACGAGCGCGGTCATGAACGAGCTCGGCTTCGCGAGAGCGTCGGCCATCCCGACGCAGGACCACCCGTGCCGGTACACCGCGTCGATCTCGGTGCGATGGTGATCTGGATCGCGGTACCAGCGCGCCGGCAGCGTCGCCGCGCGCAGCACGGAGACGCCGAGCCGAAGCCGAACTTCGTCGCGGAGCGATCCCAACGCAGCCGCCTCTCAGGCGTAGGAGTGGTGCGCTCGGGCGGAGTGACGGTCGTCGAGCGCGGACACCGACTCGGCGAAGCGCTCGACATTGGCGACGAAACGCCGAACGTCGCGGTCGGTGTGCTGCACCGACAACGTCCACTGCTCGCTCTTCCCCCACGGCGGCAGGAAGACGCCGCCGTTGTGCTGGAAGAGCCAGTGGCAATGGGAGAGCTCTGTGTCGACGCGAAGGAACTCGCGGTAGTGGCGCACCGGGGTGGGGTGGAAGACGAGACAGCCCTTCGCACCGAACCGATGGCCGTACGCCGGGATGCCGTTCGCACGGCACGCTGCGAGCGCGCCGTCCATCATCTGCTCGCTCAGCCGCTCGAGGTGGGCGTATGCATCGGGCGTGAGCACCTCGGTGAGCGTTGCTCGCGCGGCGGCCATGGTGAGCGGATTGCCGTTGAAGGTGCCCACCTGGTCGTAGCGGCCGTCGGTGATCGCGGACATGACCTCGGCGGTGCCTCCGATCGCACCGCAGGGCAGACCGCCGCCGAGTGCCTTCGCGAGGCACACGATGTCGGGTGTGACTCCCGCCAGTGCGGTGACGCCCCCCGGCCCCGTCGTCAGCCCGGTCTTCACCTCGTCGAAGGCGAGCAGCACCCCATGCTTCAGGGTGAGGGCGCGCACACCCTCGAGGTAGCCGGGCACCGGGGGGATGATCCCCGCGTTCATCATCATCGGCTCCATGATCACCCCGGCGACTCGACCGTCGAGCTCGGTGAGCACCGCGTCGAGAACGTCGAGGTCGTTGAACGGCACGACAGCGGCGAGGTCGATCATGGCCTGGGGGATCCCGCTGCCCGCGGCGACGCTCGCGGGTCGCTCGTAGGGCCCGACCTCGTCGAAGCCGTGGAACATCGAGACCATCACCGCGTCGTGATGCCCGTGATAGCTGCCCTCGATCTTCACGATGCGATCGCGGCCCGTGATCGCTCGCATGAGGTGGATCGCGTCCATCGTCGCCTCGGTGCCGCTGTTGCCGAACCTCCACAGCGGGAGGCCGAAGCGCTCGGCGAGGTTCTCCGCGACGGCGACCGCGTCGTCGGTCGGCTGTGCGAAGTGTGATCCCCGCGCGACGCGCCGCTGCACCGCCTCCACGACCGCGGGGTGACCGTGCCCGACGACCATCACGCCGTAGCCGCCGTGGAGGTCGACGTACTCGGTGCCGTCGACATCCCAGATCCGCGAGCCCGCACCGTGACTCACCCACACAGTGCCGGGACGGCTGATCATCCAGCTGGATGTCGCCCCGCCGGCGAGCACCTCTCGTGCTCGTGCCGTGCGCGCCGCCGACGCGGGCTGGCGGGCGAGGAACACCCGCTCCTCTCGCTCGATGAGGTCGTCGAGCGACATCACGAGCCGAGACTCGAAGACCCCCGCGGCATCAGCGAGGAGTGCCATCGGAACCAACCCCTTGTCAGGCGGCTGACTGATGCATCAGTCGAAACTGACTGACTCGTCAGTATAAGCACACCTCGCCGCGCCGGGGAAGGGATGCCACTGCCCGTACGCTGCTGCGGTGGCCCGGCTGCTCAAGCTCGGTGGGGTGGGGCTCGCAACGGTGCTGCTCGCCGGCTGCGTGCATCCCCGCCCGGACTGGCTCGGCACCCGCGCCCTCCCCCTCCGACCGGACGGCATCGGGCAGATCCAACCGACGCCGCCCGAGCTCGTCGACCGGCAGTTCGCCACGATCGACGTCCTGCCGCCCCCTCCATCCGACGCCTTCGTCTCGTCGATCGCCCCGGTGTCGCCGGACGTCGTCGCCCGGTCGACGTGGACGCCCGCGTGCCCGGTCGCTCTGAAGGACCTCCGGTACGTGCAGGTCTCCTTCTACGGGTTCGACGGGAAGTTCCACACCGGCGAGCTCCTCATCCACGAGAGCGCTGCCGCGGGCATCGTGAAGGTGTTCGAGAAGCTGCATGACGCGCACTTCCCGATCGAGCAGATGACCATCCCCGATCCCGCACTCGCGAACGCCGCGCCGACGGGTGATGGCAACGACACGGTCGCGTTCGCGTGCCGGCCCGTCGTCACGACGACGCAGACCTGGTCGCAGCATGCGTTCGGGCTCGCGATCGACATCAACCCGTTCGACAACCCCTACGTGAGGGGCGACATCGTGATCCCCGAGCTCGCATCCGCCTATGCGAACCGCAGCAACGTGCGGCCGGGCATGATCCAGCCCAACGACGTCGTGGTGAAGGCGTTCAAGTCGATCGGCTGGACGTGGGGCGGAACGTGGAGCTCGCTGAAGGACTTCCAGCACTTCTCCGCCAACGGCAAGTAGCCGCGGCGCGCTAGGGGCGGCGGCGGATCTTCGTGCGGCGGATGTCGAGGCGCTCGCCGGTGGACTCGTCGACCACGAGCGGACGGATCTCCTCGCCCGTCTCGCGATCGACGAGGCGCACGGGGGGCTGCCCGCCGTCGGGCCAGAGCCAGTCCTCTCCCCATCTCCACATCGCGGCGAGCACGTCCCAGAACGCCCGACCCTTCGCGGTGAGGTGGTACTCGTAGCGCGGAGGGTGCTCCTCGTACGCGGCGCGCTCGAGCATCTCCTCCTCGACGAGGCGATCGAGTCGCGCGGCGAGCACCGCGCGCGGGATGCCGAGATCCGCGATGAAGTCGTCGAACCGCCGCACGCCCGCGAACGCGTCGCGAAGCACGAGTGGCGTCCACCAGTCGCCGATGAGGTCGGTGGTCCGTGCGATCGGGCACGGCCAGTCGTCGAAGCGCGTGCGGCGCACCCTCAGGCCACCGCCTCGAGCCGCGCTCGCACGTGCTTGTGCCACGGAGTGCCGGCGAGCCAGTCGCGGTCGGTGCTCGACGTGAGCTCGTTCGGAGGCACGCCGTCGACGACGTTGTCCGGCGACGTGAGCCCGAGCCCGTTCGGCAGGCTGACGTGCCCTGGCTGCATCGCGTCGGTGATCTCGACCGGCGCCTCGATCGCACCACGCCGCGTCACGACTCGCACCCTGCCGCCGTCTTCGACGCCGACCCGCGCCGCGTCGTCCGGGTTCATCCGGAGAGCGGTGCCACCGTCTTTCTTCCGCCACGCGGGATCGCGGAAGATCGTGTTCGCGGTGCTCGAACGCCGCTCACCGGCCGACAGCACGAACGGGTAGTCCGCGTCGGTCGGCGCTTCGTTCGGAAGCGAGGACAGCTCCTCGAGCAGGTCGGGGATGACGAGGTTGACTTTCCCGTCCGGCGTGTCGAGCCGCTTCCACGTCTCGTCGTAGTCGTCGACGGTGAACACGACGCCAGACGGGTTCGCCAGCATCGCGTCGAACAGCGCGTCGCCGTCCGAGTAGCCGGCGCGCTGCACCGACTCGGGATGGGTGAGGAAGCACGTCTGCGCGAGGCCCCACACGGCCGCGGCGCCGGCCCTGCCCTCGCCCAACGTCGGACCGAGCGTCTCGTACAGCACGATCGGGGCGAGCGGCGCGAGGTGAGGCTGCTCGACCATCGCGGTGAGGAACGCGTCGGCGTACGCGGCTCGGCCCAGCGCGGCGGCTGCGTGCAACCCGGCGAGGTCGTCGTCGGTGTAGGCGCCGAGCGCGCGCACGAGCCGCGCGTGGATCTCGGCCTCGGGCAGCGTGCCCTCGAGCGGCTCGAAGATCGGCGCCCGCAGCTGGAACGCGTTCTCGGGGAACTCGAGTGTGAAGAACGCGGCCTCCCACTTCTCGTACTGCGACGCGGCGGGCAGCACGTAGTCCGCGCACCGCGCGGTCTCGGTGAGGGCGACGTCGATCACCACGACGCAGTCGAGCGCCTCGAGCGCTTCGCGCATGCGTGCGGAATCGGGCAGCGAGTGCACCGGGTTCGCGCTCTCGATGAGCATCGCCCGGAAGCGGTTGGGGTGATCGGTGAGGATCTCGTCGGGGATGACCGCGCTCGGGACGAGACCCGTGATGATGCGGTGGCCGCCAACAGGGCTCCGGCGATCTCCGCCGCCTTTGCCGCCGCCACCGAGGCTCGCGAAGCGCGAGTGGATGTTCATACCGCCCTTCTTTGCGAAGTTGCCGGTGACCAGGTACAGGAGCTTCTCGAGGTAGGAGTTCAGCGTGCTGTAGGGCGCTTGCTGAATGCCCAGGTCTTCGTAGACCGACACGCTCGCGGCCGTCGCGATGCGACGGGCAACCGCGCGCACGTCGTCCTCGCTGACACCCGCGATCGCGCAGCACTCGGCGATCGGCACCTTCGCGAGGTGGGCGCGCAGCTCGTCGAGGCCGTCCGCATGCGCGTCGAGCCAGTCGACATCGATCAGCGACTCCTCCACCAGCACCCCGAGGAGCGCGGCGAGGCACCACGCGTCGGTGCCCGGCCGCACCTGCAGGTGGTGATCGGCCATCTCCGCGGTCTCGCTGCGCCGCGGGTCGATCACGATCAACGAGCGCCCCGGATCGTTCACGATCGCCTTGAGGACCGTGCGCGCACGCGGGAAGCCGTGCGACTGCCATGGGTTCTTCCCGACGAACATCGCGACCTCCGCGTGCTCGTAGTCACCGGTCGTGTGGCAACGCGGGCGCCCGAACAGCTGGCCGTCGACCCAGAACTCGCCCGTCTTCTCCTGCGCGAGCGCGTTGGAGCTGTACACGGTGCCGAGCGCGCTGCGCGTCGCGCGCCCATAGCCGCCCCCGAGGTGGTTCGCCTGCCCGCCGCCGCCGTAATAGAAGATCGAGGCGCCGCCATGGGTGTCGCGGATCGCGCCGAGGCGCTCGGCGACCTCGCCGATCGCGGTGTCCCAGTCGATGCGCTCGAAGCTGCCGTCAGGACGACGGCGCAACGGCGAGGTCAGGCGGTGGTGCCCGTTCTGGTAGTGGTCGAGCCGCAGCGCCTTCTCGCAGGTGTAGCCGAGCGAGGTGGGATGGGCCTTGTCACCGCGCACCCGCTCGATGCGGCGCCCGTCGAGGCGCACCTCGATGCCGCAGTTCACGCTGCACAAGATGCAGGCGGTCTGGTGCCACTCGTCGCTCACTGTGGACCTCCCGAGATGGGCCGGGCGAGTTCTGTAGTTGAACTTAGTCCCGATCGCGGGGGTCGTCCACGAAGCCGATCGACTTGTGGGACCCGTCGCACAAGGGCTTGCGGTCCGAGGCGCCGCAGCGGCACAGGGCTACCCGGTTCCGAGGCTGCAGCGCTCCGGCCTCGCCCACCTCCACCGGGATCGACCCCGTGACCCACAGGGGCCCGTTCGCCATCACGCCGATCTCGGCGGCGAGCCGCGGCTCGTTGTCGGTCACTCCGCCGTCGAGGGAGTAGGAGACCGCGCCAGACGGGCACCGCTCGACCATCGCGATGAGCATCGATCGAACGGTTGTGTCGTCGGTCTTGCGCACCATCTTCCAGACGTTCGTGATGGTCGTGCCGCAGTAGCCGGCGTGCACGCACACGTTGCGGTCGTCGAACAACGTGACGCCGGTGCCGGGATACTCCGTCGGCTCACGCGTTCTCAGCTCGTCGTCGGCCTCGAACCCGACCCGTAGGTGGGTGCCGTCACAGAACGGCTTGCGTCCGGACTGCCCGCACCGGCACAGCGCGTACCGCTCCTTGTGCGCGAGCTCGGGCCCGACCTCCCAGGCGATCGGCTCACCGAGCTCGGTCTCGACTTGCGCCTTCGCGACGAGGGCGGCATCGCCGACGACGTGATACGGGCCGTTCGGCATGACCTTGATGCGGACGTCGGGAGCGTCAGCCACTGCACGACCGTACCCCCACCGCGAGGAGAGGGCGTCAGAGGCCGGCGACAGGTTGCTGGCCGTTCTCCTTCAACACCTCGTTCAGGATCGTGAGGTCGAACAGGCCCTTCAAGTCGGGCACCTTGTCGAGAAGGCCGACGTCGTGCGCGTCTTGCGCGGACTGCAGAACCGAAGATGCGATCGGATCGTTCGTGAAGGTCAGGTGCTCGAACGCAGGGCCGATCACGCCGTCGGCCAGCTTCTTGCCCGTGATCGTCTGGATCTGCTGGTTGGCGATCTGCTCGGCCTGCTCGGGGTTGTCGGCGATGAGCTTCTCCGTCTTGATCTGCGCGTCGATGAGCGTCTTCACGACGTCGGGATGCGCGTCGAGGAACTTCTTGCTCACGATCAGCTCGGTCGTGGCGAACTTGCCTTCGGGCCACAACGTCGCCTCGTCGACGAGCACCTTGCCACCACCTTCCACGACGAGCCGCGTCGCCCACGGCTCCGGCACCCACGCGCCCTG
>DATKAS010000460.1:0-5103 GCA_035497855.1 Acidimicrobiales bacterium | reverse complement strand
TTCGTCAGGTCGGGATCGGTGCCGAACCCGCCGAGCTCGGTCCACGTGGACGAGCGTGCCGTGCCGAGCTCGAGGCGCCCGCCCGAGAGGATGTCGAGCGCCGCCGCGCGCTCGGCGACGCGGACCGGATGGTTCATCTCTGGCACGCACACGACCGCGCCGTGACCGACGCGGATGCGCTCGGTCCGCGCTGCCACAGCTGTGAGGAACACCTCCGGCGACGAGCAGTGCGAGTAGCCCTCGAGGAAGTGATGCTCGACGGCCCACACCCAGTCGAAGCCGAGCTCGTCGGCGAGCACCGCCTGTTCGAGCGCGTTGAGGTACGCCTGCTGCTCGGCGCGTCGAGACACCGGGGTCGGCACCGAGAGCTCGAAGAACACGCCGAACTTCACCGGCCGTGACCGTACCGTCCGCCCCCTACGATCGCCCGATGGCCGAGGTCACGCACCGCTTCGTCGACACCAACGGCATCCGCATGCACGTCGCGGAGGCGGGCCCCGAACACGGGCCGATCGTCGTGCTCTGCCACGGGTTCCCCGAGAGCTGGTACTCGTGGCGACACCAGCTGCACGCGCTCGGCGACGCCGGGTACCACGTCGTCGCGCCAGATCAACGGGGGTACGGCCAGACCGAGGCGCCCGAGCCGATCGAGGCCTACACGCAGCTGCACCTCGTCGGCGACATCATCGGCTTGCTCGATGCGCTCGATGCTCCGAGCGCGGTCATCGCGGGACACGACTGGGGAGCGCCAGTCGCGTGGAACACCGCTCTCTGGCGACCTGATCGCGTCCGAGCCGTGATCGGCCTCTCGGTGCCGTTCACCCCGCGAGCGCCGATGCGGCCGACGCAGCTGCTCGACATGCTCGCCGGCAAGAGCTTCATGTACATCCTCTACTTCCAGGAGCCCGGTGTCGCCGAAGCGAACTTGGGCGCCGACGTGCGCAAGAGCATCCGCGGGTTCATGTACGTCGCGTCGGGGGACATCGACCCGAGCGAGATCACGTGGGGTCAACGAGGGCGCGACGCGACCATGACCGATCACTTCGTCGACCCGAAGGCGCTCCCCTCGTGGCTCACCGACGCCGACGTCGACTTCTACACCGGTGAGTTCGAGCGCGTCGGCTTCCGCGGTGGGCTCAACTGGTACCGCAACATCGATCGCACATGGGAGCTCACCGCCGCGTGGGCGGGAGCGGTCGTCACGCCGCCCGCCTTGTTCATCGCCGGCACACGCGACGGCGTCATCGCGATGAACCCCGGCGCTGTCGAGCAGCTCCCGACCGTCGTGCCGAACCTTCGTCGCACGGTCATGCTCGAGGGCTGCGGACACTGGACGCAACAAGAGCGCCCCGACGAGGTGAACGCCGCCATGCTGGAGTTCCTCGCATCGCTGACGTGAACACGAGGTGGTGGGCGTGAACCTCGCGGCTGTCGACGCGTGGCCGGGCTCGCACCACGCGGTGGCGGTCGTCGATGGGAACGGCGTGCGCGCGACACACGGTGACATCGACATGCGGTTCGCTCTCGCAAGCGTGACGAAGCCGCTCGTCGCATACGCGGTGCTCGTCGCGATCGAGGAGCGGTCGCTCGATCTGGACGCGCCGATCGAGCTCGGCACGTCGTTGCGCCACCTGCTCGCACACGCGTCTGGGATGGCTGCCGACGAACGGCGGCTGATCGCGGCTCCCGCGACGCGGCGCATCTACTCGAACTCCGGGTTCGAGGTCATCGGCGAGCTGCTGGACCACGCGACGGGGATCACGCCACACGACTACCTCGTCGAGGCCGTGGTCGGTCCCCTCGGCATGCGAGACACGAGCCTCGACGGCTCGCCTGCGTCGGGAGCGACGAGCACGGCAACCGACCTCGCCCGGTTCGCAGCCGAGCTGCTCGCGCCGACGCTGATCTCGCGCGCGACCTTGGTAGAGGCAACCAGCGTGCAGCTGCCTGGCCTGGACGGCGTGCTGCCAGGGTTCGGACGCCAGTCGCCGAACGATTGGGGCTTGGGGTTCGAGATCCGTGGGCGAAAGCATCCGCACTGGACCGCGCCGAACGGCTCCCCCGGCACGTTCGGGCACTTCGGGCGGACAGGAACCTTCGTCTGGGTCGACCCCGATGCGCGGATCGCGTGCGCGTACGTCGGCGACGCGGACTTCGACGCGTGGGCGGTCGAGGCGTGGCCCGCGTTCAGCTCGCGCGTGTTGGAAGCGGCGGCGGGCTGACCCGCACGCCGTCGCGGAGGACGAAGTACTGCCGATCGGGATCGTCCTGTCGGCCTTCCATGGCTTCTCCCGAGCCACGCACGACCGCCCCATCCGGCGCGTACTGCACGATGTATGCCTTGCGCACCGAGCCGCTGGTGTTCGGACCCGTGAGGTGCGGGGTGAGCGAGGAGAACACGACGATGTCGCCCGCGCGCGCCGGCACCGCCACCGCGCCCTCCGGATCGTCGAGGCATTGCCACCCGTAGTCGGTCATCCAGTGCTCGAGCGTGCCGAGCCGGTGCAGGCCGGGCGCGATCCAGGGGCAGCCGTTCTCCTCGTCCACGTCCACCAGCGGCAGCCACAGGGTCAGGTACTGCTGCGGCTCGATGAAGGTGTAGCCGTTGTCTTGGTGCCATGGGAACGCTCGCGGCTTCTCGGGCTCCTTGTAGACCGCTTGGTCCCAATAGAGCCGCACATCAGGACCGATGATGTCGCGCACGAGATCAGTGAACACCGGACCGGCGACCCACTCGCGGAGGAACGGTGAGCGCAACACCATGTGCGTCGAGAACACGAGGTTGCCTGCTTCGGCGATGAACAGCTTCTCGTTCTCGCGCGTGCGCAGGAACTCGACGTTCTTGTCGTGGATCGGGTCGATCGCCGCCACGACCTGCGCGACCTCGTCGGCGTCGAACGCACCCTCGAGGAGGAAGAAGCCGTCCTCGTCGAAGGCACGCATCTGGTCTTCGGTGACCGAGGTCAGGGCGCCCTGGTGAAAGGCCCACTCGAACTGCGTGTTGCGTGGATCAAGCGTTGGTGGAGTTGTCACTTCAGCGCACCTTCCGGAAGAACGCGCGGATGTCATCGACGAGCAGGTCCGGCTCCTCCATCGCAGCGAAGTGACCGCCGCGCGGCATCTCGGTCCAGTGGACGAGGTCGTACGCCGCCTCCGCCCATGACCGAGGTGCGCGGTACAGCTCCTTCGGAAAGATCGCCGCGCCGGTCGGCACGTCGACGTACTCGGGCGCGGGTCCGAAGCGACGAGCACGTTGTGACTCGCAGTACAGGCGCACCGACGACGCGATCGTGTTGGTCACCCAATACGCGGTGATGTTGGTGAGGAGCTGATCCTTCGTGAAGCTCGTCTCGACGTCGCCGTCACAATCGCTCCACGTGCGGAACTTCTCCACGATCCAGCCCGCCAAGCCGGCCGGCGAGTCCGTGAGCCCGTACCCGAGGGTCTGGGGCTTCGTGCCCTGGATCGCCTGGTACCCGGTCTCTTCCTCGCGGAAGTGGTTCATGTCGTCGATCGCGTGGAGCTCTTTCTGCGACAGCCCGTCGAGAGGGTTGACACCCTCGGCGCTCGGGGGACCCGCTACGACCATGTTGAGGTGCAGCCCGGCGAGGTGCTCGGGATCGACGATGCCGAGCAGCGTCGTGGCGATCGCGCCCCAGTCCCCGCCCTGCGCGCCATATCGCTCGTAGCCGAGCTCGGCCATCAGCGAGGCGTTGGCCTCGGCGACGCGGCGGATGTCCCATCCCTGTTCGCGCGTCGGACCCGACCACGTGTACCCCGGCATCGACGGGCAGACGACGTGGAACGCGTCCCGTGCCTCGCCGCCGTAGGCGACCGGGTCGGTCAACGGACCGAGGATGTCGAGGAACTCGACGATCGAGCCCGGCCATCCGTGCGTGATGACCAACGGCAACGCGCCATCGTGCGGCGAGCGCGCATGGATGAAGTGCAGGTGCGCACCGTCGATCTCGGTGTCGAACTGCGGCCATTCGTTGATCCGCGCTTCGGCCGAGCGCCAGTCGAACTCGTGCTGCCAGTACTCACACAGCTCTTGGAGGTACGAGAGCTCGGTGCCGTAGTCCCACCCCGCGTCGTCGAGCTGGGCGGGCCAGCGCGTGCGCGCGAGGCGCTCACGGAGATCGTCGAGCACGGCGTCGGGAACGTCGACGCGGAATGACGAAACCATGGGTCGATCGTTGCACACGCCAGTAGCGTGAGGTGATGGCCAGGGTCGACTCTGTCGTCGCGCGCGCCCAGAGCGCTCGGGGCCCGACCTTGGCTCCCCTCTACGTCGCGACGTTCGTCATCGCCGCCGGCAACGGCGTCGTGTTCCCGTTGCTCGCCGACCTCCAAGACGAGCACGGCCTGCCGACCTACGGGCTCGGCATCATCTCTGGGGCGTCGTTCATCGCGTCGCTCGTCGGCCTGCTCCTGCTGTCCGGCCAGGCCGACAAAGGACGGGCGAAGCTCCTGTTGCTCAGCGGCCTCGCCCTCAGCGTCGTGTCGCTGGTCGCGTTCGCGCTGTCGAGTGAGCTGTGGCAGTTCACTGCGGCGCGCGCACTGGGCGGTCTGGCGATCGGCTGCTACACGCCCGCAACGCGCTCGATCGTCGCTCGCCTCGACGCCGAGAACGTCGGCCGCAACCTGGGTCGCCTCGCGAGCACCGAGCTCGGCGGCTTCATCGCCGGCCCCGTCGTGGGAGCGACACTCGCGAGCGCGTTCAACCTCGATGCGCCGTTCTGGGCGCTCGCAGCGGTCGTTGCCATCGTCTTGGTCGCCATCGCCCGACGTCCGATCCCAGGTGACACCGGCGCCCCGTCCAGCGCGACTGCGAGCGGGCTCGCGCTCGACTTGCTCAAGTACCGCGAGGTCGTCGTCGCAGCGCTCCTCGCCCTCGCGCTCTTCCTGCCCGTGGGCATCTACGACTCGCTCTGGTCGCGATACCTGCAGGATCGCGGTGCGAGCACGCTCTTCATCGGCATCACGCTGACGATGTACGGCGTGCCGTTCATCGCGCTCGCGTCCCGCGGCGGACGTCTCGCGGACCACGTCGGGCCGTTCCGCGCGGCGTTCGTGTGCCTCGTGCTCGCGGCGCCTCTCATC
>DATKAS010000459.1:0-5489 GCA_035497855.1 Acidimicrobiales bacterium | reverse complement strand
ATCGCGCTGGTTCGTCCCGTGTTGTCGAGTCCTTCGAGCATCCACCACAGCAAGCCGAACACGAGGTCGAACGCCTCGTCCCTGGTGGAGCCGAACCACATCGGCGCGACCACTCCTTCGACGTTGACATCGCGGAATTGGTTGGCCTCGAGCAGGTCGTTGATGGCCGCGGGATCGGAGAGCGAGAACGGACCGGGCGCGTCAGGCGGGGGAGGCGACAGGTCGCGGCCAGCGGCCATCGCACCGGAGAACTCGAGGATCCACTCGTTCTGTGGCGGCGGCTGCCACGTGACCATCACGAGCCGACCGCCAGGGCGCAAGGCGCGTGCGATGTTCGCGAACGCAGCACGCTTGTCGCCGAAGAACATCGCGGCGGTTCGGCTCACCGCGACGTCGAAGGACTCCTGCTCGAATGCGTGGACCTGTGCGTCGGCCTGTTCGAAGCGCACGTTCGTCAGGCCCTCGGCCGCAGCGATGCGGCGCGCGACGTCGAGCATCGGGCTCGAGAGGTCGACTCCGAGCACCGACCCGGACGTTGCGGATCGCGCTGCATCGCGAGCGACTTGGCCGGTGCCGCATCCGACATCGAGCACGCGATCGGAGACGCCGACGTCGGCGCAGGCCATCAGCGGACCGTGATGGGCGGCGATCGATCGGTCGAAGTGCTCGTGGTGCTCGGCCCAGAAGGCACCCTCGTCGCCGTCCCACGTTCGAAGCTGGTCGGCGTTCGACGGATCGACCGGCATCGCGCTGAGGGTTGCCATCGTCGGCCTCCTCTAGACTCTCCCTTTGGGAGTTCTAATGTCCTCCCAAAGGGAGAGTGATGTCAAGAGCGCCGTCGATGACCACGACCTCGTACGCGATCCTCGGCTTGCTCGCGGTCAAGCCGTGGACGACGCACGAGCTGGTGCAGCAGGTAGACCGCAGCCTGCGCCGGATCTGGCCACGCGCGCAGAGCAAGCTCTACGAGGAGCCCAAGAAGCTCGTCGCGCACGGGTACGCGAAGGCGACCGACGACTCGGTCGGACGACGGCTCCGCACCCGCTACACGATCACGCCGAAGGGTCGCCGCGCCCTTGCGGACTGGCTGCGAGAACCGGGCAGCGGCCCTGTGCTCGAGTTCGAGCAGCTCGTGAAGATCCACTTCGCTGACAGCGGCACCAAAGCCGATGTGGTTGCCAACCTCGAGGCGGCGCGGGCCTGGGTCCTCGACCAGAACCAGGAGAACCTCGCCACCGCCCGCGCGTACCTCGCGGGCGAGAGCGCCTTCCCGCAGCGCGCTGCGCTGAACCAGCTCGGCGGTCGGTTCCTCACCGACTACTACCTGATGGTCGCGCGATGGATCGGATGGGCGACGGCGGTGGTCGAGGACTGGCCCGACGATGTCATCGACGCGCCGTTCGACAGCGCCGCGGCCGAGCAAGGCGTCGAGCTCGCGCAGGAAGTCCACCGGATCCTCGGAACGCCGTCGGACGCGTGACGCCCGAGCGCCGCTCGTGCCGGGTCGGGCTGTGGGGCATCCTGTCGCCATGACTGCAGCGATCGACGCCGCGACCGAGACCATCAGGCTCTGGCCGGACGGGCCGCCGACCCGCATCGAAGGAGTGCCCGACGAGGTGGAGTATCTGGCGCCGGCGGGCCTCGCTGCAGGCACGACGTTCCTCCGCAACATCTCCGACCCGACGGTCACGGTCTTCACGCCGGACGCAAAGACGCGCAACGGCGTCGGCATCATCGTCGTCCCCGGTGGCGGGTGGACGATCAACGCGTGGAGCCACGAGGGCCTCGACGTGGCGCACTGGCTCACTGCTCTCGGCTACACGGCGTTCCTGCTCAAGTACCGCGTGCAGGCGTCGCCGGCCGACCAAGCGACGTTCGAGGCGATGATGGCGGCGATCGACGGTGGTCTCGCCGTGCCGCGGCCGTGGTCGGAGAAGCCTCGGGCGATCGCCGATCTGATCTCGACGCCGCAGTACCACCAAGCGAGGGACGCGTGCGCGGACGACGGCCGGCGTGCGATCGAGCTCGTGCGCGAACACGCCGGGCGCTTCGGCGTGCGGCCCGATGCCGTCGGGATGATCGGTTTTTCGGCCGGCGCCTTCCTCACGGTCGACGTCGCGCTCGACCCCCGTGCCGAGCAGCTCGCGTTCATCGCTCCGATCTACGGCGGCGAGACGCGTGGCGCGTCAGTGCCCGCGGACGCGCCTCCGCTCTTCGCTGCGGTCGCGCACGACGACATCCTCCTCCGGATCGTCGAAGGCCTCTACGCGGATTGGTCCGCCGCCGGCCGCTCGGCTGAGCTGCACGTGTTCGCCCGAGGCTCGCACGGCTTCGGCATGGTCGAGCAAGGGCTGCCGTCAGACGGCTGGACCGATCTCTTCCTCGCATGGCTCGACGAGCTGGGCGTCGGTCACGAAGCGAAGTAATGACCCGCGTCGAGGTCGTCCAAGAGGGTCGGCCCGGTCGGCTTCCAGCCGAGCCTCACCTGGGTGAGCGCGCTCGAGGTGGGGACGTCGATCGACCAGATGACCCCGAGCCAACCGAAGTGCGCCGTCGCGCCGTCCGCCTCGATCGACTCGACGGGGAGATGCAGGTGTCGCCCGATCGCCTCGGCGATGGCACGGGTCGGCACGCCCTCCTCGCCCACCGCGTTGTAGGTGCTCCCGGGGGAGGCATGCTCGAGCGCGAGATGGAAGACGCGCGCGGCATCCGACCGGTGCACGGCGGGCCATCGGTTGCTGCCGTCGCCGATGTAGCCCGCGACCCCCTTCTCGCGGGCGATGTCGACGAGCATCTTGATGAAGCCCTCGTCGCCGCTTCCGTGCACGGTCGGGGGGAGCCGCACGACCGACGACCGCACGTCCCGCTCGGCGAGCTCGACGGTCATGACCGATGCGAGCGAACGGGGGAACTCCGGCGCGGGCGGATCGTCTTCGGTCGCTGAGCGGCCCACCGCCACCGCGGCAACCCCCGACGCGATGACGAGCGGTCGGCCCGATCCCTCGAGCACGGCGCCCATCGCTGCAATCGCGTCCCGGTCCGCCTGGTTCGCTGCGTCGTACTGCGTGAAGTCGTGGATGAAGGCGAGGTGGATCACGCCGTCGCTCTTCGCCGCGCCCTCGCGCAGCGAGTCGAGGTCTTCGAGGGAACCTCGGAGCACTTCCGCGCCTGCGGCGTCGACTGCGTCAGCGGACGCGTCGGACCGTGCGAGGCCGACGACGTCGTGGCCGGCGCCGATGAGCTCGGGCACGACCGCGGAACCGATCCAGCCGGACGCACCGGTGACGAACACGCGCATGACGGACCTCCAGAGTGATGTCAGGTGCTGTCATGACAGTACGGATGTCAGTCACCTGGATCAGCGCGCCGGCCGCGACGTGGGTGGAGCATCCGACGAAGCGCAACCTCCCACGTCTCATCCGGCAGTCACTCGACGACTTGAGGGCGGTCGCCGCGGGTGGACCCGAGTCGACACGGGGAGAGATTGATGATTCGGGGTGCGCATTGTCACCCCAATTCATCAATCTCACCGAGGTCGACTGACGAGCGCCGGCTCCGGCGGGCCCGGTCGCGGTAGTTTGCCCTGCATGGGAGCCAACGAGAAGTTCGAGCTTCGGGGCGTCAACCACATCGCGCTGGTGTCGAGCGACATGGCCCGAACGGTGCGGTTCTACCGGGACGTCCTGGGCATGCCCCTCGTCAAGACGCTCGACTTGCCCGGCGGCATGGGACAGCACTTCTTCTTCGACATCGGCAACGACGACTGCCTCGCGTTCTTCTGGTTCAAAGGTGCGGGGCCGGCGCAGCCTGGCGTGTCGAATTCGGGCGCGCTCCCGGGGCAAGGCGACATCGTGTCGGCCCACGCGTCGATGAACCACCTCGCGTTCGACGTGCCGCTCGAGAAGTTCGAGGAGTATCGCCAGAAGCTCATCGACGCGGGCATCGAGGTGAGCAGGGTGCTCGACCACGACGACAGCCCCTCGCAGGTCGCCGAGGTGTTTCACCCTGGCGTGTTCGTGCGGTCGTTCTACTTCTTCGACCCGGACGGCGTGCTGCTCGAGTTCGCGTCGTGGACGCGTGAGATGGGGCGGGCCGACGACGTCAGGTCGCAGCCGTGGAACGCCGCAGGCGAACCGGTCGAGGTCTGATCGTCCCTACTTCTTCTTCGCCTTCGACTCGATCTGGGCGACGGCGTCCTTCACGAGCTGCTTGAACGCCTTGTCGTTCAGCTTGTCGCCCTCGCCCCAGTCGATGGCTCGGCGCACGTTCCCGTCGAGGCTCGAGTTGAAGAGGCCCGCAGCATCGTCGAGCTTCGCGCCGTTCGCGAACGTGACCTTCACCTTGTCCCTGTAGGTCTCGCCCGTGCAGATGATCTTGCCGTCGTGGTACCAGGTCGGCACGCCCCGCCATTTCCACTCCTCGACGATCTCAGGATCGGCCTGCTTGACGAGGGCCCGAACCTTGCCGAGCATCTTCCCCCGCCAGTCGCCGAGCTCCGCGATCCGCTCGTCGATCAGCTCGGAAGGGGATTTCGTCTTCGCCATGCGAGCTCCTTTTCTCGTGCGAGCCGTCGGACGTCAACGGTAAGGACGTTCCCCTGCCGCGACTTCTCGAATCCTGCTCGGCTTCCTCCCGTAGCGTCGGGGCATGGCACGTGAGGTGGTCACCGGGTATTGCTGGCCGCAATCGGTCGTCGCTGGCGAGCAGGTCGGCCTGCACGTGTCGTCGTCCGGTGGGCGGCCGGTGCGCGTCGAGGTCGCTCGCGTCGGGCAGCGGCGTGACGTCGTGCTCAGCGCGGACGCGGTGGTGGCCGAGGAGCACGAGACGCCCGGCGATGCCTCTGCGAATGGGTGTGGCTGGCCGGTCGCCCTCACGTTCGACGTCGATGCGTCATGGCAGTCGGGCTACTACGAGGTGCAGATGGAGATCGACGTCGGCGAGAAGGTGCGCCGCGACCACGCGTTCTTCGTGGTGCGCCCGCGGTCGGGTGCGCGCCTCGTGCTCGCGTTGGCGACCAACACGTGGAACGCGTACAACGACTTCGGCGGCACCAACCTCTACAACGGCGGCACGCACGTCGCGATGAAGCGACCGATGGCGGCGGGCTACTTGTTCAAGCCGCCCGGTAAGGGCCGCCGCGTGACGGGCACCGGCGCACCCGACCCGCAGAACGCGGCGCACGTGGGTTACCTGCAGCTGAACCACCTGTCCGGCTGGGCCGGGTCCGCGGGGTGGCCCGACTGGGAGATGCCGTTCATCGAGTGGGCCGAGCACGAGGGGTTCGAGATCGGCGTGTGCACGAACGCGGACCTCGAGCTACATCCCGAGGTGCTCGACGATGCCGCGCTCTACCTCTCGGTGGGGCACGACGAGTACTGGTCGAAGGGGATGCGCGACACCGTCGAGTCGTTCGTCGCGGGGGGCGGCAACGCGGCGTTCTTCTCGGGCAACACGTCGCTCTGGCAGGTGCGCATCGAAGGTGACGACCG